>CADBQK010000386.1 GCA_902796775.1 uncultured Lachnospiraceae bacterium | reverse complement strand
GGAAACAGGAAATCAGAATATCGGGAGTAATGATTATGTGGTATTCTATGCTTCTGGCAATCAATTTCAAACAGGAGTTCTATCAGTCTTTTATTCAGGATAACCGTTATAAGCTGTTAGTGTCCGGTATCGGTATAACAGTTAAAATCTCCATCACAGCGCTTGCTGCCGGGATGATAATCGGTTTTATCATTGCACTTTGCAATCTTTCCAGTAATAAAGGGCTGAATTTTATCGGCAAGATCTATACGGATGTAATCAGGGGGACACCTTCTGTTACACAGCTGATGATTATTTATTTCGTTGTCTTCGCAAGCATTCATATAGATAAGTGGATCATCTGTTCCATCGCATTTGCCATCAATTCCGGTGCCTACATTTCGGAAATCATACGAGCCGGGATCCTGTCGATCGATATCGGACAGACAGAGGCGGGACGTTCTCTGGGTCTAAGTGCGGGCCAGACCATGCGCTACATCATTGTTCCGCAGGCACTTACCAACATCTTCCCGGCGATGGGCAATGAGTTTATTACGCTGATCAAAGAGACCGCTATTGTCGGTTATGTTGGTATTATGGATATCCAGAAGGCAGGCGATTTTATCAAATCCGCTACTTTCAAACCTCTGTTCCCTCTTTTGGGCACGGCGGTGATCTATTTCGTAATGATCAAGATCCTGACACTGGTGCTGGGACGTGTTGAAAACCAGATGCGTAAATCGGCAAGACGATAAGTGCGGTAAGCCGATACAGCGAAAATGCCGGGAATGAAATCGATGAAAGGGACGATGCTATGATTAGGGTAGAGGACCTGCATAAGAGCTTTGGGGATCATGAGGTGCTTAAAGGTATAGATGAGCATATCGAAAAGGGAGAAGTGGTCGTGGTCATCGGCCCTTCCGGTTCAGGAAAGAGTACTTTTCTGCGCTGCCTGAATCTTCTGGAGACCCCGAATGGCGGGAAGATATTTGTGGATGATGAGCAGATCAATGCACCTGGTGTTGATGTGAATAAGGTACGCCAGAAGATGGGTATGGTTTTCCAGCATTTTAATCTGTTTCCCCATCTGACAGTGATGGATAACATTATTCTGGCTCCGACCAAGCTGGGGAAAATGAATAAGGAGCAGGCACGAGAGAAGGCAAAATCCCTTTTGAAGATAGTGGGACTGTCAGACAGGGCGGATGCTTATCCTTCGCAGCTGTCAGGCGGACAGAAGCAGAGGATCGCTATTGCGCGTTCGCTGGCGATGGAGCCGGAGATCATGCTCTTTGACGAGCCCACCAGTGCACTGGATCCGGAGATGGTCGGAGAGGTGCTGGACGTTATGAAGGATCTGGCGAGGTCCGGTATGACCATGGTAGTGGTCACGCATGAGATGGGGTTTGCCAGAGAGGTAGGCAATCGTGTCCTGTTTATGGATGACGGTATTATCCTGGAGCAGGCTGCCCCGCTCGATCTGTTCAGTAATCCGAGGGAAGACAGGACAAAGCAGTTCCTGAGCACGATTCTGTAATGGATCTCAACGTTTCTCATGTGCAAGATCAGAAAGCAGAAAAGGATCCATGGGATCCTGACATGAGAAATGTTTAGATATATGGGCACTTTCGCCCGGGTCCCCGCACAGTGCGGGAAATAAAAACAAGCGGCAGTTAGGCCGCAGCAATCTTTAGGAGGAATTTTATGAAGAAAGCATCAAAAGCACTGGCACTGGCATTGGCTCTGATCATGAGCGCATCTCTTCTTACAGCATGCGGCGGATCCTCTTCTGCACCTGCAAGCAGCGCAGCTGAGACGGAAGCAGCTGAGACCGCAGCAGCCGAGACTGCAGCGGCCGAGACTGAAGCAGCTGAATCGGCAGCAGAAAGCGCTGAAGAGGTTGATGAAGAGGAAGAAGTTGAGGTAGCAGCAGAAGAATCCGGAGAGGAAGAGACCTTAGAGGATATTGGAGAAGGCGAAGGCGGCGTTATTACATTTGGTACGAACGCAGAGTTCCCTCCGTTCGAGTTTGTCACCAGCGAGGGCGTTATTGATCAGTATGATGGTATCGACATGGCTATTGCTGACCAGATCGCCAGTGAGTACGGCATGGAAGCCCAGATCAACAACATGGAGTTTGATTCTCTGCTTCTTGCTCTGGAAAACGGCCAGATCGATGCCGTTATCGCAGGCATGACCGTGACTGAGGAGAGAAAACAGGCCGTAGATTTCTCCACCCCGTATTACACTGCAACTCAGGTTATGATCGTTCCCGAGGATTCCGACATTGCTTCCGCAGAAGATATGAAGGGCAAGCAGATCCGTGTTATCCAGGGTTACACCGGCGAAGTAGCTGTCCAGGGTCTGGGATACCAGCTTGGTACAGATTATCAGTCCTTTAAGAAGGGCAGCGAGGCAATCCTTGAGCTGGTTAATGGAAAGTGTGATGTTGTTGTCATCGATTCTGCGACTGCACAGAAGTATGTTTCCGATAACGAAGGGCTTAAGATCGTAGAAGATAATGAAGCATTTGGCGAAGAGCAGTATGCAATTGCTGTTAAGAAGGGCAACACAGCTCTGCTTGACATGATCAATCAGTCCATCGAGTCCATGCTGGAAGACGGCACGATTGCTGATTTGTCTGCTGAATATCTGGAAATGGATGTCGCAGAGTAATCCGGGCATTTGTTCTTTTTACAAAACCTTGGCAAAAGCCGAAAAAAAATCAGCGCGGACGGGAAACCGTCCGCGCTTTTTTCTTGCTCTATGACTGGGAGAAATGATATAATACAAAGGATGTCTAAGAGTGTATTTTCTGACAATTTCTGTATTGCAGCATTCACAATTACTGAAAGGCAGAAATAACCTTGAGGAGGAAGACGGAAATGGATACTTTCAGAAAGAGAAGACCTCAGGTACTTTTGCTTGGAAATGGTGTGATACGCGCATATTCTGATAAGGCGCTTTCCTGGCAGGATCTTCTGAAGAGGATCGGGACACGGGAAGTTCCGGATAATCTGGGAATCCCCATGCCTCTGGAGATCGTCCTGCGTACAGAGGATCATGTGGATATGGTGCTGGATCACCATTACAGGGAGCTGTATGGTGTTGTGGACACAAAGGATTTTGGGGATACACTGCGCAGTATATTTGACATCGGATTTGATCATATTCTGACGACAAATTACAGCTATGAGCTGGAGGAAGCTGCATTAGGTGTACCGATGTTTACGGACGAGGAGCTGAAGCAACTGATCCGCCATAGTACCGAGGTGAAGGATGAAGAGCAGGAATTTATGCTCTTTACCTGTAATGAAGTATCTGTTAATGGGAAGTCCTGCAGGATCTGGCATATACATGGAGAAGCCAGGAAGCCGAATAGTATTGTGCTCGGACATTTGTATTATGGGAATCTGCTGACCCGCTGCAGTGGTTATCTGTATGGAGATGCAGGCTGCGAAGAGGGAGAGGTCTTCAGCTGGGTGGATGCTTTTATGCTTGGTGACGTCTACACTCTGGGATTTGGGTATGATTTCTCGGAGATGGATCTCTGGTGGCTTCTGGATTACAAAAAGATCTTTTTCAGGAATGAAGGCGGGAAACTGTATTATTACCGTCCCGGGAAGCTGGAAACATTTGATGTGAAATCCACACTGCTGCAGGACTACGGTGCCCAAATCATTAACTTTGGCGAGCAGGAGCCTGTCAGTCATGTGAATGAATACTATAAGGGCTTTTACAAGAAAAGTCTGGAAGACATCCGCCGGCGGGTCGTCTCTGCGAATGCATCGAGTGACAGCCCGGCCGCATATTGAAACCCCAGGATGCTATGACAAGATGATGCTGTAACACTAAACCGGGTTATGCAGTTTCGCAGTCATTAAATAGCACCAGAATACTAAAACACTTTATTATAAGGTGAGATGCCCGGAGATTTCGGGGGAAAGGAAGATCTGGCCGGCATTATGAACGACCGGATCATATGTGAAGATCATGAAGTATTACGGGGCGGTATACCGGCCGCCGAGTGAGGCTCGCAGCCTGATCATCCAGGCGACACTGGGCTGCAGTAATAATACCTGTGCTTTCTGTACGATGTATAAAGCAAAGAGATTTGAGATCCGTCCTCTGGAGGATGTCATTGCGGATCTGGCGGAGATCAGCCTGGAATATCCGATGCTGCGGAAGGTTTTTATCGCAGATGGGGATGCGCTCATCGCCGATACGGCATATCTGCTGACACTGATAGAGACCATCTATAAACTCTTTCCAAATTGCGAGCGAGTGACCAGCTATGCCACCCCGCGGAGTCTTCTGCTCAAGACAGAGGAAGAGCTGCAACGGATCAGGCAGGCGGGGCTTACAATGCTGTACATGGGACTGGAGTCCGGAAATGATGCCGTTCTTAAAAAGATGATAAAGGGCAATACAGCTGCCGAGATCATTGAGGCAGGCCGGAAAGCCAGACGGACAGGT
>CADBQK010000385.1 GCA_902796775.1 uncultured Lachnospiraceae bacterium | reverse complement strand
GTGATACAGCTTGCAGCACTGGAACGTACCGACGCCGACGCACTCACCATGGATTCCTTCTGCTTTCTCAAAGCGCGGGGGTTTCATCTCAACCAGATGTGCCATCAGATGCTCCGCACCGGATGCCGCACGGGAGTGATCCAGGAGCTGCATGGTCAGGCCGCTCTCCATCTGCGCCATTGTCATCGCCTCATGATCGGCAATTCCTGTCGCAGCATACTGATCTGCCGCTTTCTGCATCAGATCAAGCGCGTGCTCTGCCAGTTCTGCCACCATGGGGCAGAAATACTCTCCGTCCACAAGATGCGAAATTCTCCAGTCGACAAGAGAAATGTATTTTGCCAGGATATCATTGATTCCGCTGGCAACCAGTCGCGCCGGTGCTCCCTTGATAATGTCAAGATCAGCCACGACAAGATCCGGTGCCTTCATGGGGATGGACTTTTTCTGACCGTCTATCACGACAGAGCAGATGTTCGCCGTGAATCCGTCAGAACTTGCCAGTGTCGGGATCGCCACAAACGGGATTCCCAGCTGATAGGCAGGGTAGCGGCCGAAGTCCATAATTGTGCCGGCTCCGAAAGCAACGATGACGTCCGGATGATCCAGCTTCTTCATCATGTCTTCGATCAGGCCTTTTTCAGAAAAGAGTCCTTTGGCTTCCAGCACGATTTCCTGGTCTGCCTTGACGTGCTTTCCTTCTGTCAGGCCATAAATGATCGTGTCATACACGACAGCCCGTCTGCCCGTGAGACCGAGTTCCTCCATGTATTCCTCAAAGTGATCCAGAGCGCCATAGTCAACCACAACTTTTCTGGTCTCCAGAGTATGCGTCCGCCCGCAGCGGCATGGTCCGGTATACTGTGCGCAGTTCATAATCATATGGCAGCAGTCTCCTTTTGGATAATAAATATATATTTTCGTAAAAAAGATACTTCATTTTATGAAAAATGTCAACAGAAAAGAGTACTTCATTTTTTCCGAGTCCGTTTTTAAAGCCTAAATTGTATTTACAAACAGCCCAGATGCAGTATTTGGAAAGAGCCCGGAAAAGTAAACAAAAAAAACAAATGTTCTTTGTGCAATCAGTCTAAACATTCCCCTCGATTTCGATAACAGATTGACATTTCAATTCTTTTCGATTATATTTTCATTGATATTAACAGAATGTGAATGATATGCATTTATCATGATGAGGATTAGATTATTCTTTACCTGATCGCCGGCAGATGTCTGCAGACGGTAAAGAATAGTTTATTTCGTTCCTGAGTCTGAATATCAGATCCCAGTCTGTTTTTTATGTGGTTTATCGTGCCTTGCACGTAAATATAACCAAATATGAATAAAAGGAAGGAAAAAACATGAAAAAACTTCTCGCAATGTTGATGGCTATGGCGATGATCTTTTCTCTCGCAGCAGTTGGAACCGCTTATGCCGATGATGCAGATGATTTCCACATCGATCTGACTTACTCCAATGTGTTTAACCCTGCTGAGTGGAACTACAAAGCTGCCTAGCTGTTTGCCGAAGCAGTCACAGAGCGGACCGAAGGCCACATCACTGTCACCTATCACGGTCTGAATGAGCTTGACTGCTATGCTGACTCTCTGGTGCATGCCTATAATGGCGACAACTGGATTGGACTGGAAGAGCCCTCCCTGTTTGCTGAATATGTCGGTGACTGTGCGGTTCTGGCCGGTCCGATGCTCTTCACAAATGATGAGGAATACAACTATGTGATGGACTCTGATATCATGAAGGATATCGCCGCACGTCTGGCTGAGGAGAATATCCACCTGCTTGACACGCACTATTCATTCGGATATCGGTCTGTTGTTACCAATAAAGACATCTACACACCTTCCGACCTGAACGGAGTTAAACTGCGCTCTACAACAGCACCTCTGTTCATCAAGACAATCGAATGCCTTGGCGCCACTCCTGTCCCCATGAGCTTCACCGAGTGCCTCTCCTCTATTTCCTCCGGTGTTGTTGACGGTTTCGAAGGCTCCACCTCTACCCTTGCCGGTGCTGGTGCCCCGTACGAACTGGTTAAGAAGGTCGCTCTGACCAACCACTTCATTGCAACCCGCTGGCTGTTTATGGCTGAGGATGTGTATCAGTCCATTCCCACCAAGTGGCGTGATATTCTCGACGAGTGTGCCCTTGAGTTCGGTATGTGGGAACAGACCTCCTGCGCTGATGATGAACAGGTTCAGATCGAGAAGATGAAGACCGAGGATGGCGTAACCTGGAATGAAGTCGACATCGACGCCTTCACTGAAGCCTGCGCCCCTGTCTATGACTGGATTGTTGAAGAGTACGACGCAAATCCGGATCTCCATCAGCAGCTGGTCGATCTAATCGCCGATTTCCGTGCTGACAAAGCTGCCTGATTTCAGATCGAATTACATCATTTGAATTGTGTGTTTGGACTGCCTGATTATTCGGGCAGTCCATCTCGAATATCAGCATACCTCATCATTCCGTATAGAAAGCAGAAATGATTGCCTATGAAAAAGAAATCTCTTTTTAAGCGAATCATAACCAATCTTGACGCAGTCATCTGCGGATTTACACTGACTATCTGTGTTATTCTCGTAAATGCCAACGTCATTTTTCGCTATTTTTTAAATAATCCCATTAAGTGGACAGATGAAGTTGTCACAAGTCTTTTTATCTGGACTGTTTTTATGGGCAGTGCCTACGCACACCGCAGACATGCGCATCTGGGCGTAGATATCGTTGTCAATCTGATCCATGGCAAATCCCGGGCTGTTATCGAATTTGTGATGGATATTCTTCAGATTCTGATTCTGGTGCTGTTGACCTATATCAGCACCCAGTATGTGTGCGCACTGATCTGGAAGCGCGGGATTGTCTTTCAGTGGGTGGACGGCGCCCTCAAATATGTAGGTCAGGTCAAGTATACCTATACGGACACACTTCGTATTCCCAAGTGGTATACCGGCGTTGCCGTGCCGCTCGGCTTCGGCCTGTCTCTGATCTATGCGATTTACTTTTTCCTGCGCGACCGTCTTCATATTATCAAGTCGAAACCTCAGGAAGAGCCAGAAAATGCTCTTGAGGAAGGAGGTGCCTACTGATGTTGACCTTTACCAATCTGATCCCGGTATTTCTGGTATTTATCCTGTATTTCCTCGGGATGCCGATTGTTTACGCATTATTCGGTTCCACCTTCTTTTACTTTCTGTTTATTAATACCAGTGTCCAGCCCTGGACGATTCTGCAGAAAGTTATGAACTCAACCGGTTCATTTTCCATGCTTGCAATCCCGTTCTTTGTTATGTCCGGCTCCGTTATGAATTACGGCGGTATCAGTGATAAGATGATGGACTTTTGCGAATGTGTCACCGGACACATGAAGGGCGGTCTTGCGCAGGTTAATGTTTTGCTGAGCATGCTTATGGGCGGCTGTTCCGGCTCTGCCAACGCCGACTGCGCCATGCAGTCGAAAATGCTCGTTCCCGAGATGGAGAAACGGGGTTATTCGAAGGCTTTTTCTGCGGCAATCACCGCTGCCTCTTCGGCGGCCACCCCGGTAATTCCTCCCGGAGTCAATCTGATCGTTTACTCTCTGATTGCTCAGGCGTCTTTGGGCCGCATCTTTGCGGCCGGCTATGTTCCCGGCATTCTGATGAGTATCTCCATGATGATCGTAGTTACGATCATTGCCCACAAACGTAATTATCCCACTACCCGCGATAAGTTTCCGCCGTTGAAAGAAGTGCTGAAACAGGCTTTCATCTCCTTCTGGGGTCTCTTCTTTCCCTTCGGTATTATACTTGGTATGCGCTTCGGTCTGTTTACCCCGGCTGAAGGCGGTGCCGTAGCGGTCCTGTACTGCTTTGTCATCGGCAAGTTTGTGTATCGGGAGCTGAACTTCAAAAAGCACTTCATCCCCATTATGCTGGATACGATCGCCGGAACCTCCAGTGTCGTCTTGATCATGGTATCTGCCAGTACCTTTGGTCAGTATATGAGCATGATCAACCTTCCGAAGATCGTTGCCAGTTCCATCACCAACCTTACCAGCAACCGTTATTTCTTCCTGATGCTGGTCAATGTGGTCCTGCTGGTCATGGGCATGTTCCTGGAAGGCGGCGCTGCTTTGATGATTGCGACCCCGCTGCTGCTTCCGGTTGCAAAGAATCTAGGAATCGATACCATTCACTTCGGTCTTGTCTGTATCGTCAACATCATGATCGGCGGTATTACGCCACCCTTTGGCTCCATGATGTTTACCACCTGCGGCATCACCGGTTGCAGAATTGGAGATTTCATCAAGGAAGTCTGGCCATTTATATTGTGTCTGTTCCTTGTTCTGCTGCTTATCACATTTGTTCCCTGGCTGGTTACATGTGTTCCCGACTGGCTTTACGGGGCAGCAAGCGGCAATCTTGTCAACTTCTGAAAAACCGGAATATGATTTAAGGGTGAAGGCTTTGCCTTCACCCTGTTTTTTTGATGATTACTGAACTGTGACAAACCTAAAGGTATTTTCTGTTCTCTTCCCGTTCTTTCATCCAGTCTCGAAGTCGCTGGATCGGAGATGGTCTGCGCCGATAAATCCTTTTACCTGTTTTACCCTCAATGAACTGGGCAAACTCACGTTGTTTCTCTCCCAGTTTGTCTTTCGGAATACAGTATCCGCCTGTAGATGTCGGGAACAGATAAAAGCACTTTGCGTCTTCTCCCAGTTTTATGATGTCCCCGTAACCAACGGGATTCAGTTTTTCCTCATCCTTCTTTCCCGGATGAAAGGTAATGTCAATTCCTTTCTCCGTAAAACAGTACCGGGAAGACGGAAACCCCTTCCCTGATTCTCTGATCGCTGAGACCAGTTTCTTAACCCTGTAGTTCGAAGAACTGTAAGTGCTTGTCATCAGATATGCACCGTAAGCGACAAGGGCAATTCCCCAGAATCGGTTGAAATAAAATGCGCCTGCCACAATCGCTGCCATACTCAGCAAATTCCGCGCAATGAAGTTT
>CADBQK010000384.1 GCA_902796775.1 uncultured Lachnospiraceae bacterium | reverse complement strand
TGGAGCCAAAGAAGTCAAGCTGTTCCAGGAGACGATCAGCGTCAATGCCGAGATCGCTACTCTGGCAGGAATCAGCGGTCATGCTGACTGTGAAGGCCTGATGAAATGGATCCGTTCATTCACAATCAAGCCGCAGAGGGTATTTGTCGTGCACGGGGAAGATACGGTTACCGAGATCTTTGCCAAGCGGCTTCAGGATGAACTTGGGCTGGATGCTGTAGCACCGTATTCCGGCTATGCCTACGATCTGGCGTCAAATACCTGTCTCGCAGCACCGGCTCCGGTCCGGATCGCGCCAAAGGCTGATGGACACAGAGCGGCAAGCTCAGCATTTGAGAAGCTTATGACCGCCGGGCGCAGGCTTACGCAGGTGATCCTGCATAATCAGGGCGGGAGCAACAAAGACCTTGCAAAATTTGCAAGAGCGATCAACGATCTTTGCGATAAATGGGATCGTTAGCTAAGCGCCGGATAACGTGGCAGCCTTGACTAAAAATCAGGCATATGTTACGATATCGTTGCGTTTACTAAGTAGAAACGGGAGGGGTCGACATGTCGAGTGAACATGAAAGCGGCGCAGATTATACAATTTACGAAAACGGGAATCTTGGTGAGGTACGGATCTCCCATGAAGTGATCGCGATCATAGCGGGGATCGCCGCTATGGAGACAGAAGGAGTCTCTTCTATGGCAGGAAGTTCCGGCAGCCTTCAGAAAGAGCTTGTCAGCAGGCTCGGGATGAAAGTCCTGTCCAAGGGTGTCGGCATCAGCGTAGAGGAGAAGAAGGTTACAGCAGATATTTCTGTCGTACTCTGCTATGGCTGCAAGATCCCGGAGGTGACCGCTGCTCTTCAGGATAAGGTAAAGGGAGCCATCGAGTCGATGACTGGACTGGAAGTCGACAATGTAAATGTTCACATTGTTGACGTGAAGCTGGAAGAAGAGTAGGCTGAATATAAGCATATATGCCGGAGGACAATGCCGGGCAAAGCCCCCCGCATTGTCCTCCTGTTTTATAATTAGTGAAACGATCGATGGAGTTGGCATATGAACAGACACGAACTGAGAGATCATATTTTCAGGCTGCTTTTCCAGATGGACCTGTATCCGCAGGAAGAATGGGAGGAGCAGACGCAGCTGTATATTGGCCGTATCGACGGGATTAGTGAAAAGGATGCCGGGTATATTCATGATAAGGTCCTGAAGATCATGCAGATGTGCCCCGTATTGGACGAAGAGATTTCCGAAAAAGCTGTCGGATGGTCTCTGCAGCGAATGGCTAAGGTGGACAGGACTCTGATCCGTCTGGGGTTATATGAGATCAAATACGACGAAAGTATCCCCCAGGGTGTTGCCATCAATGAGGCTGTTGAGCTGGCCAAAACATACGGCGGCGATGAGTCCGGATCTTTTGTAAACGGTGTGCTTGCCAGAATGCTATGATCAGCAAACCAGTTTATACCGTCTCTGCGGTGAACCGCTATATCCGGCAGATGATCGGGGAGGACCGTGTACTGCGGGATATCTGCGTGAAGGGAGAAGTCTCCGAATGCAAGTATCACAGCAGCGGCCATGTTTATTTTACGATCAAAGATCCGGGAGGGAGTCTTTCCTGTATCCTCTTTTCGGGGAACCGCAGGGGATTGTCTTTCCGTATGACGGCCGGGATGTCGGTCGTTGTATATGGATATGTAGGTGTGTATGAGCAGCAGGGCAGATACCAGCTCTATGCCCGTCAGATCGAAAAGGGCGGGATCGGTGCCCTTTATGAGGCTTATGAAGCTTTAAAAGCAAAGCTTGCCCAGGAGGGACTTTTCGATGCAGACCATAAAAAGAAACTTCCTCCATATCCATCTGTGCTGGGGATCGTCACTTCAAAGACAGGAGCGGCCCTGCAGGACATCCTGAACGTTTCTCTCAGGAGGAATCCCTGGCTGCAGATCGTCCTGTGCCCGGCACTGGTGCAGGGAGACGGAGCACCGGCCAGTATTGTGCAGGCAATCCGCAGTCTGGATGCCTATGGTACGGATGTCATGATCGTTGGCAGAGGCGGAGGCTCCATTGAGGACTTGTGGGCATTTAATGATGAGGCGGTTGCAAGGGCGGTTTATGCCTGCCGCACACCGGTCATATCCGCAGTTGGACATGAGACGGATACGACGATCATAGATTTTGCAGCGGATCTGCGTGCGCCAACGCCTTCGGCAGCAGCTGAGCTTGCAATACCCGATATGGCAGGTGTTTTTACTTACCTGCAGAGTGCCAGAGGCCGTCTGGATCTTCGGATGCGGGGCATTCTGGAGAGAGACAGTCATCGGCTTGAAGGACAGAAGAGGGCTCTGCGGGCTATGAGTCCGGGCCAGCGGATCCTTGATTTTCGGCAGACATTGATGCATCTGCAGGACAGAATGGACCGCTCTTTTACACAGCGTCTGGAGGAAGAAAAGGCCCGCTCTGCTTTGTATGCCCAGCGGCTTGCGGGGGTATCTCCTCTGCGCCAGCTGTCCAGAGGATATGCCTTTGTATCCGGAGAGGACGGAAAAGGGATCTCGTCTATTCGCCAGATCGATCCCGGGGACAGACTGCGGATTGCAGTCATGGACGGCGAGATCCATGCATGCGTGACTGGTGTTAAGAAAGTGGACCGTACAAAAAGCGGATGATATCAGGCAGGGAGGTTTGCAGACCATGGCAAAAGCGAAGTCACTGGAGGAGTCATTCGCACAGTTGGATGAGCTTCTCTTAAAAATGGAGGATCGGGATCTGCCTTTGGAAGAGGCATTCCGGCTGTATCAGGAGGGCGTAAAGCTGGTGAAGACCTGTTCTTCTTCCATTGATAAAGTAGAAAAGAAACTGATTGAGATCCGGGGGGAGCAGGGCGATGTGTGATATACAGCAGGAATTAAAAGAGAGAATCGCACAGTTTGATGAAATGGTCCAGAAATATCTTCCGAAAGAAGAAGGTTTTCAGAAGACTGTTATTTCTGCGATGAAATACAGCCTGATGGCAGGAGGGAAGCGTATGCGCCCCCTGCTGATGGAAGGAACTTATGAGTTTTTTAAGGGGGATCAGAAGGAAGTCCTGGAGGCTTTTATGGCAGCCATTGAAATGATCCATACCTATTCTCTGATCCACGATGACCTGCCGGCTATGGACAATGATGATTACCGGCGGGGAAAGCTGACTTCCCATAAGGTTTACGGCGAAGCAATGGCAATCCTGGCAGGAGATGCCCTTTTGAACTATGCCTATGAGGTCGCGACCAAAGCGGTGAATGACGCCTTTGGTGCAGTATTTGAGCAGGGCGAGGGCCTGGATGCCCATACCGCCAGCCGGATGATGCGCAGTGTCCAGGCGCTTAAGATACTGGGAGAGATGCCTGGTGTAGGCGGTATGCTTGGCGGACAGGTTGTAGACGTAGAGCTGACAGGGCTGCCGATTCCTGAAAAGACCCTGGGTTTTATTTATGATTACAAGACGGGAGCTCTGATTGAAGCCTCTATGATGATCGGAGCCTGCCTTGCCGGTGCGTCGCAGGATCAGATCAATCTGGCAGGTAAGGCAGCTCACGATATCGGGATGGCTTTTCAGATCCAGGATGACATCCTGGATGTGGTGGGGACGCAGGAGGAGCTTGGGAAACCGATTCATAGTGATGAGCGGAACCTGAAAACGACCTGGGTCACCCTTTATGGCCTGGATAAGGCAAAGGAAGAGGCGGATGCTTATATTCAATCGGCGATCCGCGTTATTTCCTCCATGTACGTAAATGGGGAAGACTATGCAAAGTCATCTTTCCTGGTGCGTTTTATCCAGTGGCTGACAGACAGGAAATACTAGAAGTTATGTATGATATATTAGATAAAATCAAGCATCCGGGAGACATCAAAAGGATAGACCCCGGTGATTATGGAAAGCTGGCGGAGGAGATCCGCCACTTCCTGGTTCATTCAGTCAGCCGGACAGGCGGGCACCTGGCCTCCAACCTGGGAGCAGTCGAGCTGACCATGGCGCTTCATCTTTGCCTGGATCTGCCCAAGGACAAGATTGTCTGGGATGTCGGCCATCAGTCCTATGTGCATAAGCTTCTGACAGGACGCCGGGATGGATTTGACCATCTCCGTATGTACGGCGGTATGAGCGGATTTCCAAAGCGGGAAGAAAGCTGCTGTGATGCTTTTAATACAGGACACAGTTCTACTTCTCTTTCTTCTGCACTGGGTCTGGCCTGTGCCAGGGATCTTAAAGGTGGAGACGAGACAATCGTCGCTGTCATCGGGGATGGATCCATGACGGGAGGCATGGCTTATGAAGCCTTAAATAATGTCAGCCGCCTGAAGAGCAACATGATCATTGTGCTGAATGATAATAAAATGTCCATTTCCGAAAGCGTCGGCGGTCTGTCCAGGCATCTGACGCAGCTGCGTACCAGGGAGTCCTACCTGGATTTTAAAAAGGACCTGGAGCGTAAGCTCAGACAGATTCCCCGTGT
>CADBQK010000383.1 GCA_902796775.1 uncultured Lachnospiraceae bacterium | reverse complement strand
GCCGGGGCTGCCGGAGGCAGCACTTCCATCCATCCCGGATGACCCCCCAGGATAAGGACCTCCCCCCTGGCTCTGGGAACTCCCCCGCAGACAACCTGTCATAGAGGCGATACCGACAAAAACCAGACTGACTACAAACAGGAATCCCCAAAACTCACTGCTCTTAAGATTTACTGCCGGCAGCCAGCGGTAAAACAGTACCGCAGCTGTCACGATCGTCACGATAAGGGTCAGCGGCCAGCCTCCGCGAAGCGGTTTCTGACTGCCGGGCCTGCGTCCGCCCGGCCACTGCCTGAATACGGTTTTATGAAACGTTGGATTACCAGTCATATTTCGATAAAAAACGAATGCCATAATCTCTATCCTCTTTCATTGAAAGTTTAACAGTATCTGACCTTTTCATTATCCGCCTTTTTTATTATAAGCCATTTTCATTATCCGCAGTAAAAAAATTTACAATCTCCGCCACCCAAACAAGCTCGCTCCCAAAATGAGCAGAAGCAGGGCGGGGATAAAACCGATCCCGGCCATCCCCAGGAATAAGACTGCAAAAAACAGGAAAGGACTGATGACAAATAAACCGATTCCGCACAGGATCTTAGCCAGTCCCCAGGCCAGCTTAAGCCCGATCCAGATAACACCAAACAGAATAAACAGAAATAAAAAGCTTAGAGTAATCATCGTAATTCTCCTTTCTAAACCTAACCTGCCATAAATTAAGAATCAAAGAAAACCAAAGGCTGTGTCATGACTTCGAAGGCTTTTGCAAACCGTTTATTGTTATAAAAATCTTGATATATATGAAGAAAGACTCTTACCGGTAAAGCCTTTAAGCTCTATCGATAAAAGTCTTGCCATCTCATCTGATACGGATATCTTTATGATCTGCAGATATCGGGTAATGACGTTTTCAGAACCGGCTTGCTGCCGTCTGGCTACTCCCCTTCATCGGTTGTCTGTATCTTAGCACTGCAGCTGACAAAATACAATAAAAAAACCATAAAGCAATTCTTACATTTCTTCTGCTATTTATAATTGGTTTAGAGCTTTTTCAGCTGTTTTATTAGAGGAAGCGGAAATTTCCGCTTTTACCGCCGCTTTTGCTGACCAGATGTATATCTTCGATAACCATTCGTTTATCAATTGCCTTGCACATATCATAGATGGTCAGCAGGGCGATGGATACGCCGGTCAGAGCTTCCATCTCCACCCCGGTCTTCCCATCTGTAACCGCTGTGCATAAGGCCGTAATCTCACATGCATCCGGATCCATTGTAAAGGTCACACGGACATTTGAAAGACTCAGGGGATGGCACATCGGAATCAGGTCGGCTGTCCGTTTTGTTCCCATGATACCGGCTACCTGGGCAACGGTCAGAACGTCTCCTTTTTTAACCTGATGACCGGATACAGCGTCCATCACTTCCCGGCTGACGCAAATCTTTCCCTGCGCGACTGCCTCCCGTCTGGTTACATTCTTATCTGACACATCCACCATGCGGGCATTTCCATTCTCATCAAAATGTGTAAACTCCATACTCATTTACCATCTCCTGTCCTTTCCATCCTTCCTGCCGGAGAAGATGTTCAGGGTGATTACTGCTGTAAAAGAAATCAGAAGGACGATTATGACCCAGAACCCTGCTGTCTTATAATCTCCATCCTGAATGACCATGGCGATTCGCTGTGATACGGTTCCTGTTTTCCCGGGAATGTTTCCTGCAAGCATCGAAGTGGCACCGTACTCTCCCATCGCCCTGGCAAAGGCAAGGATCGTCCCTGAAATGATACCCGGCGAGGCGGTTGGTATTACGACCCGCCAGAAAATTACTGTCTCTGACATCCCCAGCGTACGGGCGGCATATATCAGCTCCGGGTCCACCTGTTCAAATGCTGCTCTGGCATTGCGGTACATCAGCGGAAATGCGATCACCGTTGCGGCAATGATACAGCCAAGCCAGGTATGCACTACCCGGATATCCAGCTGCTGATCCAGGAACATACCGAAAGGCCGCCTCCGGCTGAACAGAAGCAAAAGGAAGAATCCGGCTACTGTTGGCGGCAGGACCAGTGGAAGCGTCAGGAGCCCGTCCAGTACAGACCTGATGCGATGCCTGTGTTTCATCATCCGGCGGGCGGCAAACAGTCCCAGAAAGAAGGAAATAATTGTTGCCGCCACACCAGTTTTCAGCGATATCCACAAGGGACTCCAGTCCAGCATTCCTGCCAGATCAAGTAATTCTTTGACCATATGACCAGACTCCTCCCTTACTGATAAATTACAGCCTTTTGTGTAACCAGAGCTTTGGATCTTTACTCTACATCCGTATCAAATCCATACTGCTGATACAGTGCTTTGGCGTCATCGCTGGTGATGTAAGCCAGGAAATCCGCAGCGGCTGCAGTCTCAGCTTCCGAAGCGTCCTGGTTCACAATCTGTGCGGCAGGATAAATAATATCGCCTACCGTGTCATAGCTGACGACTTCCAGGATCTTTACCTTATCCTCGTGACCCACGGTATCGGACAGATAGGTGGTGCCCACTTCACTGGAGCCCTCTTCCACGGCTGAGAGCACCTTGCTGACGTTCCCCTGTTCGCTGATCTCCACTCCGCCAAGCTGGTCTGATACTTCCTGCGTCGTAATGGCTGCCGCGTCTTCCGCTTCCTGAAGCAGACCGAGATTGATCATGGCGATTCTGGTATAGCGGCCTACCGGCACGCTGCCGTCTGCAAGGGCAATGCTGCTGGCATTTGCAATATCAGCCAGTCCTGTGACTGCTGTCTGACTGTCCGGCTGTGTGATAACGACAAGCTGATTGTTCACAACATTCTTCCGGGTGCCTTCTGCAACAAGACTTTCCTCCTCCAGCTGGTTCATCTGCTTCTGGGCTGCGCTGAAGAAGATATCGCAGGGAGCACCTTCTTCAATCTGAGTCAGGAGCGCGCCGGAACTGTCTGTATTCAGGACAATATCCACACCCGGATTTGCTTCCTCATAAGAAGCCTCAAAGTTCTCCATAACTGCCCGCAGAGATGCAGCTGCAAATACTGTGACAGACACATTCTCAGCACCAGGCGTCTCAGCCGCTTTTGTCTCTGCAGCCTGGGCATCTGACTCAGCAGGCGCTGCTGTCTCTACGATAGTCTCTGTCCCGGCCGGAGCTTCCGTCTGGGCTGCGCCGCTGCCGGCTGATGAAGAGCCGGATCCCCCGCATGCTGCCAGGGCAGCTGTCATCACACCAGCTAATACTACTGCTGCACATTTCCCAAAAACTGTTTTCTGTCTTCTTGTCATGATTATCATCCATCCTAAAACAGTTATAATAAATAAAATGATTGTCTGGTTCATAGATTATTTGTTCATCGTTTACCTCTGGTTCCCATTCCCTGTTTTCTTCCAGGGATTGCTTTTCAGGCTCTTCCGCATTCCCCGTCTGTCCCACGCAGAACGCCAAGTCCATGACCGAGGGAAGGAAGCAGGTATTCCAGGCTCTCCCGCACGGCTTTAGGACTGCCGGGAAGATTGATGATCAGTGTCCTCCCCCTAATGCCCGACACCCCGCGGCTGAGCATGGCATGCGGTGTTTTTGTGAGAGAATATGCCCGCAGCGCTTCTGCAATCCCCGGTGCCTTCCGTTCGCAGGCTGCCTCCGTTGCTTCCGGGGTCAGATCGCGGGGCGAAAAGCCGGTACCGCCGGTCGTAAAGATCACATTGATCTGCCGCTGATCGGCAAGCCGGATCAGCTGGCTTTTCAGAGGCTCGATCCCATCCGGCAGGAGCAGATGCTCTACAATCTCATATCCTGCATCGGTAAGCATCTTCCCGAGGAGCGGGCCGCTCTCATCCGTCCTGCTGCCGGCGGCTCCCTTATCTGACAGAGTGATCCAGGCCGCCGTAAAAGGCCTGTCCGGATCCATTGGCTCAAGGACAGCCATATCTCCTGCGCTTACAAGTCCACTCTCCAGTACCCTGGCAAATATTCCCTCACGAGGCATGATACAGTCCCCGGTCTGCTGGTAGATCTGGCAGTGGGTATGGCATTCCTTGCCGATTTGTGTCACTTCAAGCAATGCCTTGCCGATCCGCAATCTGCTGCCTACCGGCAGGGATCTCAGATCATAGCCCTGCAGCACCAGGTTCTCACCGAAATCGCCAAATCCGACCTGAACTCCTTTTTCCCGAAACTCCTCGATCCGCTCCAGCGAAAGCAGACTGACCTGGCGGTGCCAATTCCCTGCATGAGCATCGCCTTCCAGACCATGATCCTGCAGAAGCATCACCTGAGGAACCTGTGTTTTCACAGTTCCCCTTTTTTCACTTTTACAGATTGCAATCACTTTTCCCATGATCCATCTCCCCTTTGAAAATGCTTCCTTTTTATCACTATTGTCGGATGATCATCCTCTATCCTG
>CADBQK010000382.1 GCA_902796775.1 uncultured Lachnospiraceae bacterium | reverse complement strand
TTCCCCAGCTGCCCGACAAAGGCCGCGTCCGCCATGTTGTAGATGCTGGTGACCAGCATGCTGATGGTCGTCGGGATCGCAAGCCGGATGAGCAGCGGCGCCACCGGCGTCTCCGTCATCCTCGTATACTGGTCCATGTTCTTCCCGTTCTGCATCTGTGTTCCCGCTTTCTGTCAAATACTGTATCTCAGTCCATTATACACTTGCGGGCCGGGGGAGTCTAATAGAATCCTGGATCGGTATTCTCATTTCTCCTGCTGCTTTTCCCACATCGCAGCATAGATGCCTTTCTTTTGCAACAGTTCTGTATGTGTTCCTTCCTCTGCGATCCTACCATTGTCCAATACGATGACCCGATCAAAATGTTCAGCCAAAACAAGGCGATGGGTGACCATCAGGACAGTCTTCTCCTCTGCCAGTTGATCCAGGGTCTGCCTGATCACGGCCTCCGACTCCTTGTCTAAGGCAGAGGTCGGTTCGTCTAAAAGAAGGATAGGCGCATCCCGATAGAGTGCTCTCGCAAGGTTGATCCGCTGGATCTCCCCACCTGAGAAGCCTTTATTTCCTTCCGGTGGGATCGCAGAAAGCCCGCCCGCCCTCTCGATGCAGGATAACACGTTCGCTGACATTGCCGCTTTTTCCACCTTCTTCAGATCAGGTGCGCTGTCCATGGCGATATTCCCGGCGATAGAACGATGGAACAGGCCGCTGTTCTGAGGCATATACGCAAACATTGCAAGCCATTTCCCGGATGATGTCCGCTGCTGCGTCATGCCCCCTGCGCAGATCGCCCCTTCGTCAGGGTGATACAGGCCAAGGATGAGCCGCAGCAATGTCGTCTTGCCGCTCCCGGATCCGCCAACGACGGCAACCTTCTCTCCCGGATGGATCGTTAGGGAAATGTGACGCAGAACAGGGTGATCCCCGTAGGCAAACCCGATATCCGTCAACTGCAGGGCCGGAAGCCCGCACATTGCGGGCTCTGCTTTTGTATCATCCACCTCCGGCATCTGCGGGATCTCCGTGATTTCCCGGATCCGCCTTACATTCGGGGCGAATTGGCGGATCAAAACGCTGCGGTTCGGAAATGCCGCCATCATCTGCCCGATCTGGTCTGCAAGCGGCAGCGCCAGCATGACATCGGAAAAGGCGATGCTGCCTTTGTCGGCAAGCCAGGCACCGAGAAGCAGCAGGGAGAGCACAGTGAACCCGTCCGCAAAGAATACCATAAGGCCCCTTCTCAGACCCAGGAAAGCATCCGTTTTCGCGATCGCAGAGGAAGGCGCTTTGCTCTTTTCCTCCAGGCGCGCATGAAAAACGTCCTGGAGATGAAAGGTCCTGATCTCCACCGCTCCGTTGATGCATTCCTGAAGGAAAGCCAAAACACTGCTTTTCCCTTCTGCGATCCTGAGATTGAGTCCCTGAAGTTTTCTGGCTCCCACACGCATCAGCAGCATATTGATCCCGGAACAGGCGACACAGAGCAGCGCGATCCGCCAATCCACCCACACCAGCCAAAGACAGGAAAGCACGCCGGAAAGGATCGGCTGCCAGATCCACCCGCTCATATAGTAACCGATGAGATTGACCGCCTGCGGCAGGTCGACATTACAGCGGGCCAGCACCTCTTCCCCTGTGAATCCGGAAGCAGCTGTCTCTTCTCCCCTGATCCAGGCAGTCAGCATTTCGCCGCGAATATCGAGCTGCACTCTTTGCTCGATACTGCAAAACCCCACCGCAGCGAATCCGGACAAAGCTGCCAGGATCAATACCAGGACAATGTATAGAAGCGGTGCTTTCCCCGTAAACGTATTGTCTCCTGTGGCCAACGCAAGGATCTGCGTCAGGAGGACACCGACTGCGGAGAACAATACAAACAAAGCAATGCCGTTCAGGAAAGTGCAGGTCCAAAACCGTCCTCTGAGGCCGCTGCTCTTTTCCTTCAGCCACCTATAGTCCGCAAAATCCTGTTTCGCATCCATCAGGCTTCCCCCCTTCCTGTGAGCCGGCCGTCCTCGAAAGTGTACACCTCATCAAAGAGAGGGAGGAACTCGCGCTGGTGGATCACCATGACGATCGTACGTCCATCCCGCTCCTCAAGGATGCATTTCAGCACCTGTTCTGCCGTGACAGCATCCAAAGCAGACAGGGATTCGTCAAAGAGCAATACATCCGCACCACTTAACAATGCCCTGGCCACCGCCAGCCGCTGCTTTTGACCTCCGCTCATCGTTCCTGCATCGCTTGACAATATGGTCTCCAGCCCGTCCGGCAGCATGTCAAGATAATCCCGCAGGCTCACTTCCTCACAGACCTTCCGGATCTCTGTCTCCGGCACTGCCTCTCCGCCTCTGCCCCAAGTAAGGTTCTCTCGGATACTGCCGGTAAAAATGAACGGCGTTTGTTTTGTCAAAACAGCGGGTGCCGCTGCCACACTCCCCTTCTGCGGCGCTAAAAGGCCTGCGATCAGCTGGAGCGCTGTCGATTTCCCGCAGCCGCTTTCTCCCGCAAAGGCAACGCAGCTTCCCTTCTTTATGGAGAGACTCAGATCCTCTATCGCCGGATGAGACTCCCCCGGGTAGCTGTAGGTAACATGGGCCAGGCAGATCGCATCTTCCTTGCCGGTCCTTTCACCAGCCGAAGGTCCCCGCAATTCAAGGCTTCCATCCTTCCATAACCCTTTCAGCCTGGTCATTGCCGGCCAGCTCTTTGACAGGGCCACAACATCATCCACATAATGCAGCTGTTCTGAGACCACTGATTGACAGAGATA
>CADBQK010000381.1 GCA_902796775.1 uncultured Lachnospiraceae bacterium | reverse complement strand
CGATCTTGTGGTGATCAACCTCTTTGCCACCTGGTGCAGCTACTGTGAGATTGAGTTTCCCTATTTACAGGAAGCCTGGTCGCAGTGTGCTGATAAAGTTGCCGTGATTGCGCTTTCTATTGAACCGGACGATTCGGAGGAGGACCTGCTGGATTATGCAGAAGAAAATAGTCTTACGCTGCCTATCGGGCGCGAGGAAGGTACGGATCTCAGCCGTTTTGCAAACGAGGGGGTTCCTGTGACGATCCTGGTCGATAAAACCGGCAGGGTCGCTGCGGTGGAGCTTGGAGCAAAAGTATCGACACAGGAATTTCTGGATCTGTTTGACCGCTACAGAAGTGAAAACTAAAAACCAGGTGTATACAGGTATACAATACCTGCATACGACTGCATAAGGAGAATGTGAGATGGCATCAAGTAAGGAGTATCTGGAATTTATACTGGAGCAGCTGTCCGGGCTGGAAGAAGTGTCTTACCGGGCGATGATGGGAGAGTACATACTTTATTACCGGGGCAAGGTGATTGGCGGTATCTATGATGACCGTTTTCTGGTAAAACCGGTAAAAACCGCAAAAAGCATGATGCCGGCGGCGGATCTGGAACTGCCATATGAAGGGGCAAAGGAAATGCTCCTTGTAGATGATGTAGAAAACAAAGAATTCCTGAAAGAACTCCTGGAAGCAATGTATGATGAGCTGCCTGCACCAAAGAAAAAGAAGAAATAGCCGGCTTGTCTGTAAATAAGAACAATCACATGTATAAAAATAATTAACAGGTGTCTTGACACCTGTTAATTTTATGCTATACTGTCGTTACACAACAAGATTGGACAGAGTAATTGAACAGAACGATCATGAAATATCTATTCCAGATAATCAGATGATTATGTTGTGGAGGCGAGGCAGATATGAAAGGGGTACAGCGCAGGGAGAACATCATCAGACTTCTGTCAGAGAGTCATGAGCCTGTTTCAGGCACCAGCCTGGCCAAAATGCTGGGGGTCAGCCGTCAGGTGATTGTGCAGGACATGGCCCTGATCCGTGCAGGCGGGGTGAGTGTGATCTCGACCAACCAGGGATATGTCCTTGAAAGCGGTCTGATGGCAAAGAAGGTGTTTAAGGTTCGCCATACGGAAGACGAGACGGAGGAGGAGCTGAACCTGATCGTTGATCATGGCGGGATCGTGGAAGATGTGTTTGTATATCATAAGGTATACGGAGTGATCGAAGCTCCGCTTCATATCAAAACGAGGATGGATGTCAAAAAATATATGGAGTCGATCACAAGCGGGAAATCATCCACGTTGATGAATGTGACATCAGGGTTTCACTATCATACGATCCGGGCTGAGAACAGCCAGGTCCTGGATGAGATTTATGATGCCCTTGCAGAGCGGGGATTCCTGGCGCAGCTGCAGGATTATGAACCGGAGCAGATCTGTGCAGAACAGACAAGTGTAAATTGAAAGGCATAAGGGAGGACTGAATCCATGGAAAAAATCAAGGCTTTTCTGAAGCGTAAAGACATTGAGATTTCGGCAAAGCGTTATGGGATCGATGCACTCGGCGCGATGGCGCAGGGCCTGTTCTGCTCCCTTCTGATCGGCACGATCATCAATACGCTGGGGACACAGTTTGGGATCAGTGCATTAAACCAGACAGTGGCTTCCATTGGAGAGAAATCGTACACAGTAGGCGGACTGGCCCAGGCTATGAGCGGTCCTGCCATGGCAGTTGCCATCGGCAGCGCATTAAAATGTCCCCCGCTGGTTCTGTTTTCTCTGGTTACAGTCGGTTTTTCATCCAACGCCCTTGGCGGTGCCGGCGGTCCTTTGGCAGTCCTGTTTGTAGCAATTATCACCTCTGAGATCGGCAAGGCAATCTCCAAGGAGACAAAGATCGATATCCTGGTTACCCCTTTTGTGACGATCCTGGCAGGCACCGGCCTGAGCTTTCTGCTGGCACCTCCGATTGGCGCGGCAGCCAGTGCTGTTGGCAGAGCAATCATGTGGGCAACTGAGCTGCAGCCCTTCCTGATGGGGATCCTGGTTTCCGTGATGGTCGGTATTGCTCTGACCCTTCCTATCAGTTCCGCAGCAATCTGCGCAGCCATGAGCCTCACCGGACTGGCAGGCGGGGCGGCAGTGGCCGGATGCTGCGCACAGATGGTTGGTTTTGCCGTTATGTCCTTTAAAGAAAATAAATGGGGCGGACTGGTTGCCCAGGGGATCGGCACATCTATGCTTCAGATGGGAAATATCGTAAAGAAACCTCTGATCTGGATCCCTCCGATACTCGCTTCTGCTATCACCGGACCTATTGCAACCTGTGTTTTCCGCATGCAGATGAACGGAGCAGCAATCTCCTCCGGCATGGGCACCTGCGGTCTGGTAGGACAGATCGGTGTCTACACCGGATGGCTGAATGATATTGCCGCCGGCACCAAAACGGCTATTACCGGCTTTGACTGGCTGGGGATGATCCTCATCTGCTTCATCCTGCCGGCTATCCTGAGCTGGGGGATCTGCCAGTTTATGCGGAATATGAATCTGATCGGAGAAGATGATCTGAAGCTGGATTTGTAGGCCTCAGGCTGGATGTGCCTCATCAGGGGCAGAAGTTTGTGAAATACAGATCAGATGTGTTCGTTTGGATAAGAAGGCTGTGAAATGCTGTTGGGATAATAGTACAGGCAATCAGGTCTAAGACTTTTTACTCTCTTGATTGCCGAGCGGAAACTCATTAAGAAGATTTTGGGCAATCAGGTTTGCAATAATAGGTGTTCCTGATTGCCCATTATTTTATCACTTCAAGAATAAAGGCAATCAGGTTTCTCAAAAGATACAAACCTGATTGCCCGTAAGGATCATAGATACCAAAGGTTTAGCAATCAGAAGCCTTGTTTTCAATAACCTGATTGCTCAGAGTTGTCTGGGTTTGCCTGAAATCTTTCAGACGGGTTCTAACTCGATGCTCCTATTCTACCAGATCGCGCCATTCCAGACCGTCATGGAGGTTATTCATGAATTCATTCCAGATTTCGCCCGGGAAGGTGCTGCCGTGCAGGTCTTCTACCTCCTGGGGTGTATTGCAGCCGACCCAGATACCTGTCGTGTAGTAGTGAGTATAGCCTATGAACCATCCATCTTTGGTATCATCTGTGGTACCTGTCTTGCCTGCAGCAGGTATGCCGCTGTAAAGACCGAGCCCCGCACCGGTTCCTCTGGTGATGACGCCGCGAAGGACATCTGTCATGGTATGTGCGGTATCGGGTGAATAGACCTGGATTCCCTCCTGTTCGGATTCATAGATGATTTCGCCCTCATAGTTTTCGATGCGTTTAATGCAGGTCGGTTCACGGTACATGCCATTATTGGCAAGCGCTGCATAACCGGCTGTCATCTCTGCAGGTGTGGCTCCAATGGTAAATCCGCCGATAGCGGTAGCTGGTGTGACATCCGCATCGACAATTTTGGTAAAATGCATTTTTTTCAGGTAAGCAAGGCCGTTTTCAGGTCCGAGTTCCTGATAGAGATTCCATGCGACAGTATTAATGGACTGTTCCACCGCAGTACGCAGAGTAACCGTGCCCCAGTAGGACCCGGAAGCATTTTTCGGCCCATCCTCAGTATAGCGGTCCTGTGCATAGGAATTGGGTGTGTATTCACCTGTTTCAAAGAGAGGCGCATAGACGATCAGCGGTTTGATCGTGCTGCCCGGCTGACGATAGCTCTGGTATACACGGTTCAAAGTGTAGCCGCTGAAATTGGAGTTAGTCCTGCCGCCGACTTCGGCTATGACGCGGCCTGTCGCATTGTCAATACATACACCGGCACCCTGCAGCATATATTCACCATCCAGAGACATCCCAAAGAAGGTAGAGAGTTTATGGTCGATAGTCTGCTGCAGCTGTTCCTGAATACCTGTATCAATGGATGTGTACAGCTTATACTTTCCGGATGAGATCTTTGCACGGCAATCGGAATAGGCAGCATCGTACTCTTCTTCGTAGTTTGCTCTGGCTTTATCGGAGGGGAAGTCATAGCGGAACTTAAATCCTTCTGTTTCCATCAATGCCAGGGCCGCACAGTGGCAGGCATAGGTGTCAATATAATTATGCGTGCCTGCAAGGTCCTCCCCTTTTGAGCGGTTTAATGTAATGTCTTCCGTGGCAGCAGCAAGATACTCTTCATCGTTGATCAGACCGGCATCGTGCATGTTTTTCAGCATCCGGTTGCGCCGTTCCAGCGTATGTTCTTTATTGACGACGGGATCATAATAAGTCGGACTGTTCGGAATCGCACATAAGAAAGCAATCTGCGAGATGCTCAGCTCACTCAGTTTACAGTTAAAATAGCCTTTGCAGGCGGCCTGGACCCCATAATATCCATTCGCGAAATAAATGTTGTTCAGATAGAACTCCATGATTTCATCTTTGGTATATTTCTTTTCCAGCTCCTGTGCGATAAAGATCTCCACAGCCTTTCTTGCAGCGGTCTGGCTGCTGCTGAGGAAAACATTCCTGGCCAGCTGCATGGTGATGGTACTGCCGCCCTGCGTGATGACCCCCTGGTTTGTGATATAGGAAAGGGCAGCCCGCACAATAGCCAGATAGTCGACACCATGGTGCCTGTAAAACTTCCGGTCTTCCGTCCCCACCATGGCATCGACAAATCCCTTAGGAATCTTTTCAATTGGAACATAGGATGCAATTTTGTCAGATGCGATTTCTGAGATGATTTTTCCGTTTGTATCGTAGATCGCACCTGTCTGGGAGGGGACAAAGGTATCTTTATCTGCAGCCTCGACCATCTCCTTTGCCTCTTCCTGCCAGGCTTTCACCTGCTGGGGATACCCTTTCAGGATCGAATACCCTACGATGCCCAGGATGATGAGAGTCAGTAAACAAAACAGGAAAGGCAGAAGACATCCGAGGCCTGACTGCTGAGGCTGCCGAATCTGCCTGGTCTGCCGGGCTTGCCTGGCGGGGCGGGACTGACGCCTGCTGCGGGCAGGATCTCCTCGTCTTGCGGTGCGGGTATTTCGGTTAGTACGTACTGTCATAAAAATGTAACTCCATGGAAATCTAAAGGCTCTGCAGCCGCAGATGTAAAGAAAGATACATCGCGTGAATCATTTGCTTAGTGTAGATAGTATAGTATATTTCTCCCATTTTGGCAAATATCAGATAATTGTTTCCTTACTGCTTGTGTAAATCCTGGTACAATGGTATAATGAGCAGGACATTGTTGTTGCATTGCAAGAGCCCTTGCTGTGGTAGTTGGATGCCCGGGACCCTTGCAGAGTGTTTTACGGAGGTAGAACGATGAAGTACGTATGTGGCATGTGTGGTTATATCTATGATCCTGCAGTTGGCGATGCTGATGGCGGTATCGATCCCGGCGTAGAGTTCGAGAATCTTCCTGATGAGTGGGTCTGCCCTCTTTGCGGAGCTGACAAGAGCGAGTTTAAAGCAGAATAATCTGGCAGGTATTCAGCCGGTTTCATAACCGGCGGTCAATCGGGAAAAAACGGGGCATCCTGTAGAGGGTGCCCTATTGGTATATTGTGTTGGAAGCGTCAAAAGGTATTTTGCCGCTTTCTGAGAAGACGGATTCCTCAGCACCCCATGTCCAGGGCAGAGATCTGGGACGAAATATCTGTATTCCGGATTGGTTTTGGCCTGAAACCAGGGGGTGTTATGATGATAAGAGTGTCAGTGGACAGTCAGGAGGGCATAGAGTACACATGAAGTTGGTGCGAAGATGGGGCAGGTATGTTT
>CADBQK010000380.1 GCA_902796775.1 uncultured Lachnospiraceae bacterium | reverse complement strand
TGCGCCGCGAGATCGGCATGATCGAGCCTGGGCAAGTACGGGAAACACCGGCACCGGGACTTTCTGCAAAATATATTCTGCATACAGTCGGCCCCGCATGGCAGGGTGGTGAGAATGGAGAATTTGAAATCCTTCAGGCCTGCTATGAAAATTGTCTTGCTCTGGGAGCTAAGCTGGGGTGTGAAAGCGTTGCTTTTCCGCTGATTTCCACAGGCTATTACGGATTTCCGAAGGACAAGGCTCTGGAAATCGCCATTTCAGTGATCAGCCGCTTCCTGCTTACCTCGGATATGAATATCATTCTTGTCGTTTTTGACAGAAGATCTTTTGAACTAAGCGGAAAAATCTTTTCGGAGATCGATGAGTTCATTGATGAACATTATGCACAGACTGCCATGCAGCGGGAGTATGGCAGAGAATTTGAAGCGAATGCAGTATTGCCTCCGATGGTTTCCGGCAGTAGAGATGAACAGGAAGCGAAGGCTTCTAATGCCAGCCATAAAGGAAAAAATGCGCGTTCCGGGAAAAGAAAAGGAATCCCCGGCCTGCTTCTCGAGAAACTGAAAGAAAAAGGGAAGCACAATCTTCAGGAAGATGATTTCCTGGAGGAGTCTCTATCTGCATTTTCAGACTCTGCATCAGAGTCTTCTGTATATCATATGCCAGCCATGTCCGGGACTGCACCGGGAAGCGCAAAGCCGGATATTTTTGAGGAAAAGGATGCGGCTTCTTCCAGACCGCCAAAGACACTGGAGGAAGCGATTGCTCATGTGGGAGATACCTGGCAGCAAAGTCTTTTGAGACTCATTGATGAAAAGCAGTTGACGGATGTTGAGGTCTACAAGAGGGCGAATGTGGACAGGAAGCTGTTTTCCAAGATACGCGGAAAAGAAGATTATCAGCCGAAAAAGATAACAGCAGTCGCTTTTGCGCTTGCGCTGCACCTGAATCTGGACGATACAAAGGACTTTATCGGAAGGGCAGGTTTTGCCCTTTCCCCCAGCAATCTGTTTGACCTGATTGTGGCATTTTTCATTGAGCAGGAGGTCTATGATACCTATACAATCAATATGGCACTGTTTGCTCACGACCAGCCGCTGATTGGAGGATGAGAAGTAGGAGTTTTCCAAATAGAAGGGGCTTATTAAGATTGTGCATGATGAGGAAGAGGGGAAGATGAGGAGAAAAAAGATGTTGATAATAGTGGCTTTTCTTATGGCTGCTGTTCCCATTTTGTTTATGACTTCAGAAAGCAGACTTGCTTTTGCAGCAGGCAGACCGGAGGAGAACCAGCAGCGGATGCTGCCTGCAGGCCGTTATGAGAAGCTGGGCTCTGCCGAGGTGAAAGGACGGCAGGGGATCTGCACCGATGGGGAGTATTACTGGGTCAGCGGTTCTGCGTCACTGGCAAAATATGATCATGACTGGAATCTGATCGCTGAGAATGAGGATCCTTTCAAAGGATATGAGATCGAGGTCAATCATATTGGGGATATTGACGTTTTTGAGGGAGAACTTTATATCGGTGCAGAGTATTTCAAGGATGGTGAGGGGAAGAATATCCAGATTGCCGTCTATGACACAGATACACTGGAACTGAAACGAACTTTTCCTTTTGAACCGAAAAGCGGGCAGCTGGAATGCTCCGGTATTGCCGTTGATCCGGATACCAGAACAGTCTGGATGTGTTCCTGGGTCGGGGAGGAGAGCGGCCGCTATCTATATCAATATGATCTGGACAGCAGTAAGTATCTGGGGAAGGTCCATATGCAGATGCCTCCGCAATGGATCCAGGGGATTGCCTGGCATGACGGGTGCCTGTATCTGACTGCGGATGACGGGACTGCTGATGATGAGGAGCCGGACCACCTGTATCGTACACAGATTGAAGCTGGAGCGACAAGCTGCACCGTTATACTTGAACGTACTTTTGATGATGTGACCCGGCAGGGAGAGATCGAAGGCCTGACTTTTGATGAAAAGAAAGGACAGCTTCTCGTGCTGTATAACCGGGGGGCCCGGATCGTCCTTGGGATGCCGAAGGGATTTTATGAGGGGTACGACCGGGAGATTTCCGAAGTGTTTACTTACGCAATCGGGACCGCAGGAGAAGAAGTTCGGGAATATACCATTACTCGTTTGGAATCGAGTAATGCAGCGGAAGCGGGAAGAGATGCAGAAGCACGGGAAAGTGAAATACAGGATGC
>CADBQK010000379.1 GCA_902796775.1 uncultured Lachnospiraceae bacterium | reverse complement strand
TAAAGACTATTTTCCAGAAAAAGTCTACAATCTCGCGCTCATCGGCACCTGTTGCTGCTCTTACCAAGAGTCCTCTTACGTTCAGGACAGTGACTGTTGCTGTGTATGCCATAAGGCATACGGCGAAGATATTATTCATCTTCAGCTTTTTTAAAAGGTTCTCAGTATTGTCGATGTATCGGGCTTCCATCAACTCAACCGGACCTGTACATATTATAGCGAAACCTTCCGAGTCCGAGGGGTAAAAAAGGAGTAAGATCACAAAACTTATAAGGTCAGCGACCGCGTAGTGGGCATCATGGGTCGTTGAAAATACAAGGCGTATGATAACTTTTCCTTTATTTGCTCAATCCGCGATCACGGATCGGGTTTCTGTCCTCATTTATCGTTCGTCAAAAACATCGTCCAAAAAGTCCTTCAGACACTTGCCGTACATTTCATAATCCTGGATGCTGTAGGCATGCTCTCTGTCGGGGAAGGTTCTCATGCGGGAAAGAGGATTCTTGGCTGCTGCCATAATATCTTTTGCATGCTGCAGCGATACAAGACTGTCGGCCTCGCTATGGATGATCAAAAGAGGAATATAGGATTTGGCAACAGCATCGATAGGACGGTTCTCTTCCATAGGAGCACCATATTTTGCTGAAGTTTTACTGACGGCACCTCTGAGATAGGGATTCGGCTCCTTGGAGATTGCCTGAGAAAAAGGTTCGAGAATCCGCTCCATCGTTGCCGGGCCGCAATCTTCAATGACGGCGTCGATTTCATCGGTGCGGCCCATGGCGTGCATCACGGTCATCGCCCCCATGGATACGCCGAGCACTACTATCCGGGTGTCTCTGCCGCAACGATCCTTGACCCAATGGATCAGGGCGATGAGATCATCTGCTTCTTTCACGCTGAAGGTGCAGCAGGGTGCCTTGCTGGCGCCAAAATGGCGCTGATCGAAGATCACCGTACTGTAGCCCAGATCGTGGAAGAGTTTGGCCTGCGGAATGACCGCATAGCGATTCTGGCCAAAGCCGTGGGCCAGAATCGCTACACCCTTAGCCTCAGGGACTGAATGGTACTCTGCGGGGATCTCGATCCCATCGTTTGCAAGGGTAAAAGGTTCCGTTTCGAATTCTCTGTAAACAGCTTCCAAATCCATTGCCTGGCTTTTGGATTCGCGGGTTATGACGGTTTTCCGGGAAGGGCGAGAAGCCCCCGATGGCTTGTACATCATGTTGGCTAATATTCTTGCCGCAGTTTTCTTAACAAATCCTGGTGTTTTCATACGATCTCCTCCCTGACCCGTTTTGGGTCAAACTGTATTTTAATTCCGCCAAGTTCCGCAATACCATTCTTCCACTCAGTCTCGCTGATCGCTCCGTGCCCCATACGATCCAGAAGCTTGTCATAGTTTTCCAGTTTCTTAAGTGGCGCGGGGCTGGTCTGGTGTGCCGGATAATTGCGTTTTATGCTCCCATTTTCGACCAGTTCACGAATATGGCGAATGGTTTCATGGAAGGCTTTGACAGAGGTGCCCTCTGCAAAGTGCAGAAGCATGCCCTCATCTCCGCAGGTGTCGCCGGAGAACATCCAGCCGTTTTTCACATCCAATAAAGAGATGGAGCCGTGGGTATGCCCCGGCGTTTCCATGATCTCCACTCGGCGATTTCCTAGCTCAAAAAAGCCGCATTCCGGCAGGGGGAGTGTTTCTGGGAAAGGATGCGAATAGATCCTGGAAAGCGAGGGGCGAAGCGCAAGCGCTGCGAGTCTGCCTTTAATCCCGCCACCTGCAGCATCTTTCACAATTTCATCAATCGTTTCCCGGTGGCTGTGAAGCCTGTAAAGCTCCCGATCCTTTTCGTTTAAGAAGGTTTCCCCGAAGCGATAGTTTCCGCTGATGTGGTCAAAATGTCCATGGGTGTTGACCACCATGAGCGGTTTATCCGTCATCTCTTTGATCGCCCCGGCAATATCTGTGAAGCCATAGGCCGTGTCGATCAGCAGGGCTTTCTCTGTTCCGATCAGTAGATAACAGTACACGTTTTCGCCTATGTATTGCTCGGTAAATTGCCAGGTCTCATTGTCGATTGCTTTCAAATCAGCTTTTTTCATGCGATCCCTTGACCTCTCAAATCAATTATGATACTATCTCAAGCAGGAAGAAACAAATGTCCTATCCATAATATAGCACGGACAGAACATTTGTGCAAGCCATATGGTCCTGGACTGGACAAAAGGGGGCAAAGTGTTCTATGGAACTGACGGAAAAACAAAGAGAAACGCTTAAGCGAAATAATGCAGAGTCCAATTTTGTCACAAGAGAAGCTGCGCAGGAAGCATTGTTTCTGCTGATGAAGGGGCAGGATTATGAGGATATCCGAATTACGGACATTATCAAAAGATCCGGGATCTCACGCAGCGCGTTTTACCGAAACTATAAGACGAAGGATGATGTGCTGCGCGGCGCCGTCGGGGATATGACCACTCTTGTCTTTTGCCCGCTCACCACGGATGTGGAGGAAAACTGGCGGCGATATATCCGGAGCATTCGACAAAACCGGAAGAAACTGGAACTGCTGGTGCAGGCGCACCGGGAGTGGTTTCTGTTGGATGAGTATAATAAACTGGCGGATTACTCATTCGGTACAGATTTTGTCAAGGTGCTTCCGCATGGATACATCTACAACATAACGATATATTGGGTAAAGTGTGGATTGCCGGGCGACGACGAAGAGGTCGTGCAGCAGATCATGGATGCCTGCCGGCAAAATGCTGTTGTCATGCTCAGCGGCGTAATTCCGGAGGAAAATCTGGAAAAAACCTTATCGTATTATAAGAAGTGACAAAAGAGGCTGTCGTCATCGGGAAGGAATATATCATTCAGCCCAGCGGGCTTGATCATGCCTATATGTGCGGATTATACCGAATAGAAAACGGGCTCCCTTGCTGCATCATTCTTACCTGCGCCGCAGACGGCGAATACGCTGAGACG
>CADBQK010000378.1 GCA_902796775.1 uncultured Lachnospiraceae bacterium | reverse complement strand
TAGCGAGAGGGGGACTCGAACCCTCGACACTGCGGGTATGAACCGCATGCTCTAGCCAGCTGAGCTATCTCGCCATACTATGGAAGTTACAGGGCTCGAACCTGTGACCCCTTGCTTGTAAGGCAAGTGCTCTCCCAGCTGAGCTAAACTTCCTGTCAAAATCACTGACATGTGCTATCATATCGTATAATACGCCAAATGTCAACAAGAAATTCCTTTAAGCGAATGAATAATATTTGTTTTAATTCGCTTTTTATAATAGCGAAACGCGGAACCTGCCTGCAGCCTGATTACTGCCGGATCTCAGTGAAAAAGGGGATCAGGAAAAAGGAGCCGGCAATTGCTGCGGGCAGGGCTCACGTTTTGGCATATTGCAATATCGATTATGCCAGCTTTTCTTTTGCTGTAGCGCAAAGAGCAGTAAATGCTGCCGGATCTGCAATAGCGATTTCGGAGAGCATCTTCCTGTTGATATCGACCTTAGCGAGCTTAAGCCCGTACATCAGCTTGCTGTAGGAAATGTCATTCTGCCTTGCTGCTGCATTGATTCTGGCGATCCAGAGCTTTCTGAACTCACGTTTCCTCTGTTTCCTGCCGGCAAATGCAGAAGCCATTGCTCTCATGACGGACTGCTTGGCAATCCTGTACTGCTTAGATCTTGCGCCTCTGTAACCTTTTGCGAGCTTTAATACTTTATTATGTCTTCTTCTGGCGTTCATACCGCCTTTTACTCTTGCCATCTTTTTTCTCCTTTGCTCTTACAGGTAAGGTATGATCTTCTTCATAACCTTGGCGTTTGCTGCAGCTGTCATTGTTGCCTTGCGGAGGTTCCTTTTCCTCTTGGCGGACTTTTTAGTCAGGATGTGGCTCTTATAAGCCTTCATTCTTTTGAGCCCTCCGGTTGCTGTCTTCTTAAAGCGCTTTGCTGCCGCTCTTTTGGTCTTAAACTTCGGCATGATGTTTTCCTCCTTAAACGTATTATCTGACAACTATCCGGCCGTCCCTGCATCCGGAAAACCCGCTTTTAAAAAAGCGTGTCCGGAATAATCTCCATTTTTCAGGGTACTGGACAGTTACAAACTTTGGTTTCCTTTTAAGCCTCGGATGTCCCGGCAGTCTCAGGCGCAGCAGATGCCTCGCCAGCTGCAGGTGCAGCTGCTGATGCCGGCTTCTCAACACTCTTCTCCGGCTTCTGCTTCTTGCTGCCCGAGCCCTTTGAACCGGTGCCTTTAGCCCCGATCGGCATCAGGAACATGACCATGCTCCTGCCTTCCATCTTCGGCGGCTTGTCAATTACTGCGACATCTGACATATTCTGAGCAAACTCATCAAGGATCACCTTCCCCAGGGAAGTACGTGTCATCTCACGTCCCCGGAAACGCACGGCAACCTTCACCTTGTTGCCCGCCGATAAGAACTTCCTTGCCTGGTTTGACTTTGTATTTAAGTCATTGGAATCGATATTCGGCGATAAACGGATTTCCTTGATTTCAATAATCCTCTGCTTCTTCCTCGCTTCCTTATCCTTGCGCGCCTGCTCATAACGGAACTTACCGTAATCGATGATCTTACATACAGGCGGCCTCGCCGTGGGAGCGATCTTGACAAGATCCAGGTTGGCTTCCCTGGCCATTCTCATCGCGTCTCTGGAGGACATGATGCCAAGCTGCTGGCCGTCCTCCCCGATCAGACGGACCTCTCTGTCCCTGATCTGCTCGTTGATCATGTAATCGCTGATAATTGACACCTCCATCTCCTGATGAAAAACTGTGATAAAAAGTAAAAGCGGTGAGCAGAGAAACTGCCCACCGCTGCAAATACATCTACATGCAAGGATAATGCCCTTATACCAGATCAATACATCAAGATCACTCGATCGATCACGGCTCTTATCCCGTCATAACAGAAATAGATGTGTCCGTCCCAGCGGAAAACCCAAGTCATCATCTCATGGATGCTAAGGTGAGAGCGGCAGCTCTGCTTCATCCTGCTGTGCTTAACACACAGCCTATAGCATTCTATCATCTGTCTGTGGACCTGTCAAGAGCTTTTTTGAAACATCGGAGGACAGGGAACGGTTTTCTGTCACCTCTCTCTGTCTCCTTTTCAGCTCCAGGCTTTCCTTTCTAAAGACAGAAATCTAGACACCAAACAGAATAGTCTTTATAACCCCCTTCTTTGTGAAGGTAATGTAAACGGAAATGTAGTTCTTCTTTTTCAGTTTTTTGAGAGCTTTTGATTTTGAGAGTTTTTTTATCTTACCGGTCTCGGTATTAACAACTTCCCTGTACTTGGTCTTACTGTTGATCTTGTAGGTATACTTCTTTTTTGATAACCTCTTGTAGCTCGACAGGTTGAGGGGTCTCCCTGTCATTCTAATCTTTTTACCCGAGATCTTGACCTTGGTGCTGCTTCTTTCGAACATATAGGTTGTGTCCGCCTTGACCTGCCTTGGGGCAAGTGTCAAAAACAGGAGTGTAAAGGCCATAGCCAAAACCAGAGTGATACCGGAACGTTTTACGAGAGATGAAATTTTGTTTTTCATAGCAGGAACCTCCCTTTCTCCTTTGTCTTTCCTGATAAACAGTACCTTTTCGTGAAGAAGATGCCGCAGCATACTGCAGACAGTTAATGATCACGCAGATATCGATCCGCGAATGATGATTATATTATACCACAGAGCAGAAATACGAACAACGTCTCTTTATAAACTTTCTGGTAAGAAGAGGAACAAAAGGGGACAGAGAACCGTCCTCTGTCTCCCCCTTTTTTTCATCTGACAGAAATACTTATCAACAGTCCTGCCCCTGCTGATAAAAGATTTGCTGTAATTGCGTAAATAACAGCGCGTATCTTCGAATGGGATCTGAGTCCGATCAGATATATGATCATCTCGATCAGAAGTACTCCAAATTCCAGTACCGGGAAGAAAATGATCCATACCAGCAGGCCTGCATAATAATCGGTTAATGAGAGTATCAGGTTCAATAGTATCTGCGTCACGATATTTGTAATCATGATCAGCCGGATTTCTTTCCTGATTCTGTAGCCAAACAGCCAGGCGATCAGCAATTCGATCAGCAGTGTGAGTACGACTCTGATTACAAAGCTCAGGATGTTTTTCGTCAGATAGGGTGTTTCTGTTACATCCAGTGCTCCCCTCTCCCGGAGACTGACAGAATAGTAACTGTCAAAAGCGTATCTTGACACTTTGCCGCTTGCATAGATTTCACCGTTTCCGGAATCATAGACCAGTATTTTAAAATCTTCCGGAGGATAATAAGTCCATGAAAAGCTCCCATCCCGGATCTCAAAAACCTGTCCCCAGAAGAAATAGCCATCCTGGTCTTTGTACGCACAAAAGGCATCGAACGCCTCCATCGCCCCTTCCTTATAACGGTTTCGGTCACCAGAGCTTCCATCAACAGCCTGATATGGGCCGTATTGATCGCTTTCTCCCAACAATGTAGCAAACAAAAGACCATGTCCATCCGCCAGACTGCTGATCGTGACATGGACCGATGGCTTCGGCCCAATATCTGCATAGGCCGGCATGGAGTACAGCATTGTGAGTATTAAAATCAGTATCAGTATCGCAGATCTTCTTATATTACTATTCATATCAGTGAATCACCGCAGGAATGCTTTTAAGACAGAAAGAAGGAGACAGAGAACCGTCCCCTGTCTCCCTTTCTCCTTGTTTGTTATGCTTCAGTTTCTTCTTTACGGATGGCTTTGGTGCGGATTTCTTCGCAGATCTGGTCGATAAATGCCTGAAGGGGTTTGATGCCTTCGTCGCCGGCGAAACGGCTGCGT
>CADBQK010000377.1 GCA_902796775.1 uncultured Lachnospiraceae bacterium | reverse complement strand
GATCGGCGGCGGGTATCCCCTGACGATCTGGTCTTCCTTCATGCAGAAGATGCATGCTGCTCGTGTCAGGACAGAGTTTCTGCCGCCAGAGTCCGTAAAGCTGGCGAATAGCAGCGGGAAACAGAAAAGTATTGACTATACACAAAACATTTACGAGAGCCGTCCCTCCGGATGGGATTACATCTCTACAACCCTGACAGAGACAGTTGCCGATAACGAAGCACTGCGTCAGGACCGGGAAAATTATAAGGTTGCGCAGCAGGCGGTGGAGAACTTTGAAGACTATCAGATTACCAATGTTGAGTCTGCGAAGGAGTTTGTGGATGTTTACAACTATGTCATGGGCCTGGTGAATCAGGTGGGTAATGAAGCGGACCATGAAGAATTGCAGGAGCGGGCAGAGTACAAATATTCGCTCCTTTCCGGTGATGTAGCAGCAAACTGGGAAGAAAGGATCGCCGAGAGAGAGAAGCAGCGGGCAGAGGAGAAGAGGGTCTCCAATGCGCAGAAGGCGCAGGACTCTGCTGCAAAAGCCCTTAAGGAGATCAAGAAGATCCGGATCGATGTTGTCAAATCCTACATTGAATACTTTAAGAATGTAAAAGTATATACGGATGATGTTGAGGAAATGGCAGAATATGCTGACGCAGCACTGGATCGCTGTAAAAGCTACAGTGATTATGAGAACCTGGATTCCAAGCTGACAAAAGCGAAACAGAAAGCCTACAATAAGAAGACACTGGCAGAGCTTGAAGAAGAAAAGGAGGAAGCCGCCGAAGAGAAGAGGAGAGCTCAGGAGGAGAGGCGGCGTGCCAGAGAGGCTGAAGAAGAAGCGCAGCGTGAACTGGAGGAATTTGAGAAAGAGCTGGAGAGAGAGCTGGAAGAAGAGGAAGAATAAGGATGATGAACAGGACACAGGAGAATTTCAACCGGGATTTGCTGGATTTTATTGCAGGAAGTCCTGTCAGTTTTCATGCAGCGGCGAATGCAGAAGCACTGCTGGAAGCAGCCGGCTTTTGCCGTCTGGCAGAGGATAAGCGCTGGGAGATCCGGCAGGGAGGCAGATATTATGTGACGCGAAATGACTCGGCACTTCTCGCGTTTGAGATACCGCAGACTTTTGAAGGTATCCGGATCAGTGCCAGCCACTGCGATTCCCCTTACTTTAAGATCAAAGATAACCCCGAGATCTCCCGGGAAGGATACGTCGTACTGAACGTGGAGCGATATGGAGGGGTGATCCTTGCCCCGTGGTTTGACCGTCCGCTGGGAGTGGCAGGGAGATTGTGTGTGAAGGCGGAGGACGGCAGCATTCAGAGCAGATTGGTGGATTTTGAAAAGGATATGCTGATCATCCCCAGTCTTGCGATCCATATGGACCGGAGTGTAAATGAAGGGGTAAAGTGGAATGTGCAGGATCATATGCTTCCCCTTTATGCTTTAGCCTCTGAATCCGGCAGCTGCGGTGATCTTGCAGCCGGAGCAGCAGCCCTGGCAGGAGCCGGAGCGGAAGATGTACTGGGTTATGATCTGTATGTATATAATCGTCAGAGAGGATGCATCTGGGGCCCTGAGGAGGAGTTCCTGTCTGCTCCAAGACTGGATGACCTGCAATGTGCTTTCGCCTGTCTGAGAGGATTCCTTGCGGGCGGACGGCAGGAACATCTTTGTATCTATGCGCTGCTGGATAATGAGGAAGTCGGAAGCTTTACCCGGCAGGGAGCAGCTTCTACTTTTCTGAAGGATACGCTGAAAAGGCTCTATCTGGCACTGGGCAGGGACTTTGAGCAGTACCAGGTGGATCTTGCAAAGGGATTCATGCTTTCCACTGACAATGCTCATGCTGTACATCCTAATTTTGCCGGGAAAGCTGATCCGGTGAACCGGCCTGTTATAGGAAAGGGTGTGGTACTGAAATTTGCAGCCAGCCAGAAATACTGTACCGATGCCTACTCTGCAGCGCTGTTCAGGCAATTGTCGAGCGAAGCCGGATGCCCGGTACAGGTTTACACAAACCGTTCGGATATGGCAGGCGGCTCTACACTGGGCAATCTGTCCAACAATCAGGTTTCGATTCCGACTGCTGATATCGGACTGCCCCAGCTGGCCATGCACTCTCCGTTTGAAACGGCCGGTACCAGGGATGGGGAAAACCTGGCAGCTGTGATGACACGCTTCTTTGCATAGGACATAAATACGATGGGTGGGGATGATCGCGGTAATCATGTCAGAATATCTTTCAGAGCAGCAAAACAATTGACCCAATCACTGCAAAAGCTGGATAGTGCATTTGACAGTATGTATGCTCAGGAGACTGTCCAGGAGACAGAGATCCGGGAAGCGTGCGAAACGATACTGCTGCAGTATGCAGGAGAAGCATTGTCCAAAGTTCCGGTTGAGGAGCTGAAAAACTCACGTTCCGGTATCCGTATCAGCGCCCTGCAGGAGGCAGGATACCAAAGCCTGGAGGATATAAGGCAGGCTAAGGACTGGGAGCTGATGGCAGTCAGCGGAATCGGTGAAAAGCAGGTAGAGTCCATACGGAATATTATCAGCCGTTTGTGCAGCCAGATCATCGACCAGACACCTGTCCGCCTTTCAGCTGATGATAATTCTCCTGAAAACGATCGCCTGATTGCGGCGCTTGCCAGATATCGTAAGTGCAGCCTGGTCAGGGAGGACGCCGTCCTGCTCCATGAAGAGATCCATGACCTGGCACAGCAGTCCTCGGATCCGCGCATGATCCGGGGCAGACTGGGCTGGATCTTCTCCGGCAGGGAGAAGAAACAATATACTCAGGAGACTGCGGCTCTTCTTCTGGATTTTTGTGCTGGTCCCCGCTTTGTACGTGCTGAGAATATCCTGTCTGTATACGGACAGGCTGCCGCACTGGATGCTGCACAGGCACGAGCTGATTTTATGCAGAACGCTGCCGGATATTATGCTCTGCTTGAGAAGATCAGCGGCAAGGGAATCTCGAAAGAACGGATCTACAGCGGTATGCCGGCTCAGCTGGCAGCTCAGATTGATGAGCAGGAGCTGGATCTTCGTACTTTTAAAGGAGATCTGCGTGCTTACCAGGTGTTTGGGGCGAAATATATCCTTCATCAGAAGCGGGTGCTCCTGGGGGATGAGATGGGACTGGGCAAGACCATACAGGCAATCGCTGCTATGGCCGATGTTCATGCGAAAAGCCCGGAAAGCCATTTCCTTATTGTCTGCCCTGCCTCTGTACTGGTAAACTGGTGCAGGGAACTTAAGAAATTCAGCGCTATGGAGATCTATCTGCTTCATGGGCAATTTCTGGATGAAGCTTTTGCCAAATGGGAAAAGGACGGCGGGGCGGCTGTAACCAATTATGAGATGATGGGACGGCTGACTGAGCGGATCGATAACAAGATGCATCTGGCAATGCTGGTGATTGATGAAGCACATTACATCAAAAATCCAGATGCAAAGCGTACCAGGTATATCCATGCTCTGGAGAATGAATCAGAGAGGATTCTCCTGATGACGGGGACACCTCTGGAAAACAAGGTAGATGAGATGTGTGCTCTGGTCGATTTTGTAAGGCCGGACATGGGAAGGCAGGTCCGTGAGGCCGCTTGTATGACCCGGATCCCCCAGTTTCGCCAGATGCTTTCTCCCGTCTATCTGCGCCGGCAGCGCAGTCAGGTGCTGGAAGAGCTTCCGCCGGTCATTATGGAGCAGGAATGGTGCCGGATGACAGCGGAAGATCTGGCTTGCTATCAGACAGCTGTCTATGAGAGGAGCTTTGTCTCGATGAGGAGAGTCTCCTTCCTCCAGGATGAATTGTCCACATCATCCAAAGCCCTGAGGCTTATGCAGCTTTGTCATGAAGCAGTTGCAGAGGGGCGGAAGGTGCTGGTCTATTCATTTTTCCGTGAAACTCTCGAAAAAGCAGGGATCCTGCTTCAGGATATCTGCAGAGGGAGCATTACCGGCTCGGTACCGCCCCAAAGCCGTCAAACGCTGATCGACCGCTTTGCACAGGATGATCAGGGCGGGGTCTTATTGTGTCAGGTACAGGCAGGAGGAACAGGACTGAATATCCAGGCAGCCAGCGTTGTGATTTTCTGTGAGCCGCAGATCAAACCTTCGCTGATGAACCAGGCTATTTCCAGGGTGTACCGGATGGGGCAGGTCCGGAATGTCCTGGTCTATCAGCTTCTGTGTGAGGATACGGTTGATGAAGCGGTCATGCAGATCCTTGATGAGAAGCAGGTGGAATTCGATGCTTATGCCGATGAATCTGCCATCGCTTCTGCGGTCGCCGATATTGTCGATGCGCAGTGGATACGGCAGTTTATTGAGAATGAAAACCGGAAATACCTGCCTGCCGTAGTGGAACCATGAAACCATGAGCGCAACAGCTCATCTGGATACTCAATACAAACGGGTTCTGTAAAAGGGAGTCCGGGAAAGGGAGAAGTAGTATGAAAACACTGAAAAAAATGAGTTTTTGCATCAGCTGTATGCTTGTGGCACTATGCATGTCTTTTTCTGTACAGGCTGCTCCTAAGATGGCCAAAGCTGCTGTAAAGCTGAAGAAGGGGAATGCCTATGTGCTGCGGCTGAAGGGGAACAGTCAGGGGGAGAAGGTAAAATGGAAGACTTCTGCCAAGTCTATTGTAAAGATTTCTTCCAAGAGCCATAACCGTGCTGTCCTGAAGGCAAAAGGTAAAGGTACTGCTGTTATAACGGCAAAGATTGGGAAGAAAAAATACACCTGTACAGTGAAAGTGGGGAAAAACAAAGGAATTCCGGAGAAATTAACCCTGACTGTGGGAGATCAGTACAAGTTTTCCTCTTCAAAAGCAGCTAAGTGGGACCTGTCCAATGCGAAAGGTTCCCTGAATGTCGGGAAAAAGATGAAGAAAGCTGTTTTTACAGCTTTGAAGACCGGTAAATGCAAGGTGAAGATCACTGTCGGTGAAGAGGAAAAAATCTGCGTTGTGAAGATCATCCGCAAAGACGGTGCGACAAAGGCAGATCTGCGGGAAGAGAAGGAAATCGAGAAAGCAAAGAAAGCGGAAAAAGAGAAAGAAGCAAAGGCTCTGGAAGACAGGAAGAATCTGATGGTTGGCCTGGGGTATTCCGCCTGTATGGTTATGGGGGGAGATACCCATGTAGCTGACTGTGAGTATCATTCGATGGATCTCGACAGTAAAACGATGGCCTATATGCTCTACCAGTATCAGTATTTCGCAGACGACAGCCGGATCAGGACAGAAGGGGAATATCATGTTGCGACGATCGATGACCTGCAGGATATGATGAATGAACTGTTCGGAGAAGAGGATCATACAAATGCATTTGGCCTTTTCCGGGTACTGTACCGGTCAAAACTGACTCCCGAGACACCGGATCTTTACTATATGGATGCGACTGGTGACTTTGGAGATGCGGGTTCCTGCTATTTTGAAGAATACGATAAGGAGACGGTAAGTAATAACATGCATACTTTAACAGGCAGGGTTATGACTTACAATTCCAATGCCAATACCTATATTCATACCGGCACATATTCAGTAAGGTACTGGGTCCGTAAAGACGGAAAATTCCAGTTTGAATCTGTTAAAGTAGATTAGGCAGAGCCGGTATCAGTGTATGCAGCGGTTCAGAATGAAACACCCCCGCGGTCCGTTTGTGACTGCGGGGGTGTATTCGTGACAGATCGATCAAAAGGTCATTTCAGATCTTTCGGATCCGAAGGTATCTATTCCTGTGTTTTGATCATGGAATGCCATTCCTGGAGGGAGTGGACATACTTGGAGCCGTGCTCTTTTACATATTCGGCGCCTTCAGCAGCGGCCCGTGCAGCAGCCATGGTCGTGATGTACGGTATACGGGCTTTGATAGCGCTTTTTCTCAGATAAGAATCGTCATGTACACTATCCTTGCCGGAAGGAGAGTTGACGATCAGCTGGATCTGGCCGTTGGTGATCAGATCCAGGATGTTCGGCCTGCCTTCATAGAGCTTGTTGACACGCTCAATAGGGATGCCGGCCATCCGGATCAGCTCATAGGTACTGCCGGTGGCAATCAGATGGAACCCGGCATCAGCAAAGCTGTTCGCGATTGCGACGATCTCCGGCTTATCCTTGCTGTTGACAGAAATCAGTACGGTGCCTTCCAGCGGCAGGCTTGTCTTAGCAGCTTCTTCTGCCTTATAGAAGGCATTGCCGCAGACAGTAGAGATACCGAGTACCTCACCGGTAGAGCGCATCTCCGGACCAAGCAGCGGGTCGACCTCCGGGAACATATTGAACGGGAAGACAGCTTCCTTGACACCGTAGTAAGGGATATCCAGGCTCTTGAGAGTGCCTACGGGAGACGGCCTTCCGGTAATATCGCGGGTAATAATGTCTGTTGCGATCGGCACCATGCGGATGTTGCAGACTTTGGATACCAGCGGGACTGTCCGGGAAGCTCTGGGGTTCGCTTCCAGCACATAGACTTTGTTGTGCTCAATGGCATACTGCATATTCATCAGGCCGACCACATGCATCTCCTCGGCAATCTTCTTGGTATAATCGCGGATCGTCTGCAGGTGCTCTCTGGGGATATGTCTGGAAGGTATAATGCAGGCGGAGTCGCCGGAGTGGATACCTGCCAGCTCAATGTGCTCCATAACTGCCGGAACATAAGCATGGGTGCCGTCTGCGATGGCATCCGCTTCGCATTCCAGGGCATGCTTCAGGAAACGGTCGATCAGGATCGGACGGTCCGGTGTTACGCCGACAGCAGCTTTCATGTAATCTTCCATCTCGGTATCATCGTAGACAACCTCCATGCCGCGCCCGCCCAGAACATAGGAAGGACGGACCATGACAGGGTAGCCGATGGAGCCGGCGATGGCAATGGCTTCTTTAACTGTGGTGGCCATACCGGATTCCGGCATCGGGATGCCGAGTTTTTCCATCATGGCACGGAACTGATCTCGATCCTCTGCCAGATCGATGACTTCGGGCTGGGTCCCAAGGATCTTCACGCCATTGGCCTTCAGTTCTGCAGAGAGGTTCAGCGGAGTCTGGCCGCCGAACTGAGCGATTACGCCAACTGGCTTTTCTTTACGGTAAATAGCAAGAACATCTTCCAGGGTAAGCGGTTCAAAGTAGAGCTTGTCGGAGGTGTCGTAGTCTGTGGAAACGGTCTCCGGATTACAGTTGACAATGATGGTTTCAAAGCCAAGCTCGCGCAGAGATTTAGCTGCATGAACACAGCAATAGTCAAACTCGATGCCCTGTCCGATCCGGTTCGGACCGCCGCCCAGGATCATAACCTTGGGCTTGTCTGTATTTACCTTGTTATGATCCGGTGCATTGTATGTGGAATAGTAGTAGGAACTGTCTTCAGTGCCCGATACATGTACCCCGTCCCATGTTTCTGTAACGCCCAGATCTTCACGGCAGTTCCGGATCTCACCCTCGGAGATCCCCAGGATCTGGCTCAGGTATTTATCGGAGAAACCATCCTTCTTTGCCTGGATCAGCTGCTCATTTGAAGGCATGTGTCCCTTGTTTTTCAGCAGCTCTTCCTCTTCCTCCACCAGCTCTTTCATCTGCCGGATGAAGTAGTGTTTCACGGAGGTGGCAGCGAAAATCTCATCTTCGGTTGCACCTTTACGCAGCGCTTCATACATGATGAAATGGCGCTCGCTGCTGGCAGATACCAGAAGCTTGAGGAGCTCGTCCTTTGTCATCGAATGGAAGTTTTTGACGAAGCCCAGGCCGTAGCGGTCTTTTTCCAGAGAACGGATAGCTTTCTGGAAGGCTTCCTTGTATGTCTTGCCGATGCTCATAACTTCACCGACAGCCCGCATCTGGGTGCCGATCACATCGTCTACGCCCTTGAACTTTTCAAATGCCCAGCGGGCAAATTTGACAACCACATAGTCGCCGTCCGGCACATATTTATCCAGGGTACCGTATTTTCCGCAGGGAAGTTCAGCCAGGGTAAGGCCGGTCGCCAGCTTGGCGGAAACCAGGGCAATCGGGAAACCGGTTGCTTTGGATGCCAGAGCGGAAGAACGTGAAGTACGGGGATTGATCTCAATAACGATGACCCTGTCAGAAACCGGATCATGGGCGAACTGGACATTGGTACCGCCGATAACGCCTATGTGCTCTACGATCTTATAAGCCTGCTCCTGCAGCTTAGCCTGCAGCTCTTCTGAGATAGTCAGCATCGGAGCCGTACAGAAAGAATCACCGGTGTGCACGCCGACCGGGTCGACATTTTCGATAAAGCAGACCGTGATCATATTATTGTCCTTGTCGCGGACAACTTCCAGCTCCAGCTCCTCCCAGCCGAGGATAGACTCTTCGACCAGTACCTGATGAATGAGACTGGCCTGCAGGCCTCTGGCACAGACTGTACGCAGCTCTTCTTTATTGTATACAAGGCCGCCGCCTGCACCGCCCATGGTATAGGCAGGACGCAGGACCACCGGATAGCCGAGCTGGTCTGCAATTGCAAGAGCCTCTTCAACGCTGTAGGCCACTTCACTGCGTGCCATTTCGATTCCGAGAGAATTCATCGTTTCTTTAAACTCGATCCGGTCCTCCCCGCGCTCAATTGCATCGACCTGTACGCCGATAACCTTGACATCGTATTTATCCAGGACACCTGCTTTATAAAGCTCCGAACACAGATTCAGGCCGGACTGGCCGCCCAGGTTGGGAAGAAGGGCATCCGGACGCTCCTTGGCAATGATCGCCTCCAGACGAGTCAGGTTTAAAGGCTCAATATAGGTGATATCCGCCATCTCCGGATCTGTCATGATGGTGGCGGGATTGGAATTGACCAGGACGATCTCGTATCCGAGGCTTCTCAATGCCTTGCATGCCTGTGTACCGGAATAATCAAACTCACAGGCCTGCCCGATGATAATAGGACCCGAACCAATGATCAGTATTTTATGAATATCTTGTCTCTGTGCCATAAATGCCTCCTGTATGGATCTATGAGAATTCATCAAACAATTTTCTTTACTATTGTAACAGAAACTCGTGAAAAAAAAAGAGCAATTTTTAAGAAAGATTGCATAAATATTCT
>CADBQK010000376.1 GCA_902796775.1 uncultured Lachnospiraceae bacterium | reverse complement strand
CAGTTCCTTCAGTTCTTCAGGAGTAAAGGTATAGGTGCGTCTGCAGAATTCGCACTTTACTTCAATCGGCTTCCCTTCGTCGATCATCTCCTGCAGATCTTCCTTTCCGATACTGATAATCGCTCTCTCTACCCGTTCGTGACTGCATTCACAGTGATAGGAAACGGGCATCCGTTCATTGATCTGGTACGGTAGTCCTGTAAGGACCCGGCCGATCATATCCTCCGGTGTGCAGCCTTCTTCCAGCATCGTTGTGGAAGTAGGAAGGGATGCCACATTTTTCTCCAGGACACTGATGACATCCTCAGAGGCAAATGGCATCAGCTGCAGGATGAAGCCTCCGGCCTGTCTGACGTGCAGATCCGGATCTACCAGGACTCCAAGCGATACAACTGAATTTACCTGTTCACTCACTGCGTAGTAGTAAGCAATGTCCTGGGCAATCTCTCCACTGACCAGATTTACCTGCCCTGTGTAGGGCTCTTTAAGCCCCAGGTCCCGGATAACGCTCAGCGTTCCCTTTCCGACAAGACCGCCTACATCCAGCTTCCCTTTCCGGACCGGCGGTACATCTTCCTGCGGATGGATCGTATACCCGCGGGCTGTCCCGTTTGGTCTTGCCGTCACAGTCAGTCCTCCGATGGGGCCGTCAGAACGGATCTGGAGAGTCAGGATATCATTCTCTCCCTTCATCATGCTGCCCATCATGACACCCGCACTAAGAAGACGTCCGAGAGCAGCTGTCGCTGTCGGGCTCAGATCGTGGATCTGTCTTGCCTCCTCTGCCATCGCTCGGGAGCTGACAGCATAGACCCGCAGCTGGCCGTCAGCACCAGTTGCATTCACAAGATAATCACCGGATATCATTTTTTCATTTCTATCTTCCATATTTGTTCAAAATCCCTCCTATTTCAAGATGAACAGCGCTGATCATCAGCGTTTCATTAACATCTGCCTCCTTGTTTATCGACCTTCGCAAGGAACAGCACCCTCTCGCTGTCCTCCCGGAATGGCTGCCCTGTGTAAGCGTCTGTTACGGACAGGATCTCAAAGGATGCCTGCTGCAGAAGATCAGCGATTTCCTGTACTTCATAAGCACGCTGCCTGTGTACTTCCTGAAAGCGTGTGAACAATTCATCTTCCTGCCTGACAAACAGAGTGAGCTCATACTCGTTGATCCTGGCAGTCTCATCATAATAATTCTCCCAGATAAAAGCTGCCTCTTCCCGGCTCTCGGCAAAAGTACGCTCTCCCAGCATCACCCGGTACTTGAAAAGAGTATTCATATCAAAAAGGAAGAGACCGCCCGGATCCAGATAATTGGCCGCCAGGGAGAATACCTGTCCAAGCTCCTGCGGCTCCAGAATATAGTTCAGGCAGTCGCAGGCACTGATGATCGCCCGCACGGTACCGTACAGCTCAAACTCCCGCATATCCTGCTGCAGGTAGAGGATCCCATCAGATGGTTCCTCCATCGCCTGTATAAGCATTTCCGAGGAGGCATCGACCCCGATCATGTCATACCCGGCATCTGCCAGGAGTCTTGTCATACGGCCGGTCCCGCAGCCAAGATCGAGTACAAGACCGTCCCGGATGCCATACCTCCTCAATGCAGCTAACAGATATGATGCCCATTCCTCATAGGGCACATCATCCATAAACAGATCATACACCTGCGCAAACGCTTCGTATGCTTCCATTTTTCCCACCTATTTTCCTGATGTCTGCTGATACTTCATAAACCCCTAATAATACTAAGATAATCCTGCCTCTGGTCAACCACAGCATGCACTATGACCTCTTTTTTTTCTTCGTCAATTTTATAAAAGACAAGATCCTTCTTCAATATTAAAACTTTATATCCTTGACGTCTTAACACAAGATATTTAGGTTCATCCCCTATATATGGATTATCTCCAAGCAAAAGAATTGACTCTTCTAATTCATCAAGTTTTTCAAGAGCAGCATCACTACCGAAATGCTCTGCAATATAAAGAATAATCTTCCTTATGAGAGAATCTGCGGTAACCGTACGTAGTACTTTATACCTCAATCCTCTCCCTCCTTCAATAATCTCCTCAAATCACTAAATGTGTCCTCGATAGGAGCAACTCTGCCATATCTGACATCCTCGTCTGATTCGGCAAGAATTTCCAACAGTTCAAGCCTTGCTTTCATTCGTTTATACTCTTCGTAAGAAAGAGAAACCGTATCTCCTCTGCCGTTTACAGTAATAATCACTACTTCTTTCCCTTCTCTGCAAAGTCTTGAAATCTCCTGATAATGATTCCTAAGATCAGCAGAAGGCCGAATCGTTTCCTGATAAGTCAACATAATCTATCACCCCCCAACAAAATATAGACATATTATATCATAATATGTCTATAAAACAAGATTTAACCTGTAAATGATAGTTTATTGCTACAATTCAATCATTTTTGCCAGCGATGTCGAATAGATATATCTCCCTACAACTTTCCTCCCGCTTGCCTCTTCCAGAGCCATCTGGTAATAATCAAGCTGCCGCTTGTATCTCTCTGTCAGGATCTGCGCACCGGTTTCCTTCGGCACATGGTCTGTTTTGTAATCGATCAGGACAATGTCACCGTCTTTTTCATACCAGGCATCGATCACACCCTGCACGATCACCTCACCTGCTTCTGCACTCTCCCCGTTAAGATCATCCTGTGATCTGATCGTACCAGGCCTCCCGGATGCATCGTCCAGGGGCCTGATCTTGTCAGCCGGTACGCTCATGACAAACTGAGACTCCCGATGCAGAGTACCGGCTCCTGCGGCCTGTACCAGTTGGGTACCCAGAGGGCCTTCCAGAAGCTGCAGTATATCTGCTTTACGAATCGTTTTTGCCTGTGCTTCTTCCAGCCTGCCGGACTGCGTCATGCGCAGCAGCTCGCCGGAAACAAAGTCCTCTCCCAAACCGGCTGAGGGTACATT
>CADBQK010000375.1 GCA_902796775.1 uncultured Lachnospiraceae bacterium | reverse complement strand
GCCGCCAGTACCGATTCTAATTACGGACATCAGTACAGGCTTCCGGGCACTTTCAGTGCATCTGCCTCCTTTGATCTCCTCCGCAGGGCCGTTGATTCAGCGGAGAAAAACGGCTTCCGGTATAAAGTAGGCAATGTGCTCTCATCCGACGTCTTCTACTATGACGTTCCCAATACGGAAGACTGGACCAAAATGGGGATCCTGTGTGCGGAAATGGAGAGTTATGCGCTATACTGCAATGCTGCCCGCGCCGGTGTAGATGCTCTGGGAATCTTTACTGTATCCGATTCTATCCTCACAGGTGAAGCGATGGATGCTGCTTCCCGCCAGACATCCTTTACCAATATGATGCAGGTCGCACTCGAGACCGCCTGCGAATAATACAAAAAGGTATTCCCCGGTAAACAGGGGGCAGTCCGGATATCGCCGGACTGCCCCTTGTTATGTATTCCTTCAATTTGAAAGACTGCGGATACTCCCGGATCTTTCCTGATGATCCTGCACGATTCTGCATCAGCTGCATAATCAGCAGAAATCATACTTTACTCAACATGCTGGGTATAGGCATTGAGCTGTCCGCCATCAGCATCCACACAGATCACATCTCCCGGCAGAAGCTCATTTTCCAGAATCATACGGGCAACCATCGTTTCCACATGCTTCTGAAGATAACGCTTGAGCGGCCTTGCCCCATAGACCGGATCATATCCATTTTCACTGATGAATTCTTTTGCTGCCGCTGTCAATTCAACTGAGAGCTCTCTGTCTGCCAGTCTGGCGTTCAGCCGCTTCATCAGGATATCGATGATCCCGCTGATATTTTCTCTGGTCAGCGGTTTGAACAGGATGATCTCATCCAGACGGTTGAGGAACTCAGGCCTGAAATGCGCCCTCAGATCACCCATGACCGTCTGTCTGGCTGCCTCACTGATCTCCCCGTCCTGGCCGATCCCATCGAGCAGATAGGTAGATCCGATATTAGAAGTCATGATCAGGATCGTATTCTTGAAGTCCACTGTACGTCCCTGCGAATCTGTGATCCGGCCGTCATCCAGCACCTGCAGCAGAACATTGAACACATCCGGATGTGCCTTCTCGATCTCATCAAAGAGGATGACCGAATAAGGTCTGCGGCGCACCGCTTCGGTCAGCTGTCCGCCCTCCTCATACCCGACGTATCCCGGAGGCGCTCCGATCAGCCTGGAAACGGAAAACTTCTCCATATACTCACTCATATCGATCCGGACCATATTGTTCTCATCGTCAAACAGGCTCTCCGCCAGCGCCTTCGCCAGCTCAGTCTTGCCTACACCGGTAGGCCCAAGGAACATGAATGACCCGATTGGCCGGTTCTCATCCTGAATACCAGCTTTGGAACGGATGATAGCCTCTGCCACCTTTGTGACAGCTTCATCCTGGCCGATGACTCTCTTATGCAGCTGCTCATCCAGATGCAGCGTCTTGGACCGCTCGCTCTCTGTCAGCTTTGAAACCGGGATACCAGTCCAGCGGGATACGATCACGGAAATCTCATCATCTGTCACCCGCTCACGAAGGAGAGAATTCTCCCTGTCATGGATCCGCCGTTCTTCCTCCTCCAGCTGGCTTTTCAGCTGGGGAAGTCTGCCGTACTGGAGCTCTGCTGCTTTGTTCAGATCATAACTGCGCTGTGCAGCTTCGATCTGCTTATTTAATTCTTCGATTTGGGAACGGAGCTCCTGGACACGGACAACCTCGTTCTTTTCATCTTCCCATTTCGCTTTCTTTTCATTAAAATCGTCCTGCAGGCCGGCGATCTCACGGGTAATATTCTCCAGTCTTTCCTTACTGAGTCGGTCATCTTCTTTTTTCAGAGCTGCCTCCTCAATCTGCAGCTGCATGATCTTCCGTGAAATCTCATCCAGCTCAGTCGGCATGGAATCAAGCTCTGTCTTGATCATAGCGCACGCCTCGTCTACCAGATCGATCGCTTTATCCGGCAGCGACCTGTCGGTGATATAACGGTTGGAGAGCGTTGCAGCTGCGACCAGCGCACCGTCTGTGATCTTTACACCATGAAAGACTTCATAGCGCTCTTTCAGTCCCCTGAGGATCGCGATCGTATCCTCCACTGTAGGCTCCTCGATCAGCACCGGCTGGAACCGGCGCTCCAGAGCCTTATCCTTTTCGATGTATTTACGATATTCATCCAGAGTCGTTGCACCGATACAGTGCAGCTCACCCCTGGCCAGCATGGGCTTGAGCATGTTCCCTGCATCCATCGCGCCATCAGTCTTGCCGGCCCCTACGATCAGGTGCAGCTCATCGATGAACAGAAGGATCTGGCCTTCACTTTTCTTCACCTCTGAAAGAACAGCCTTGAGCCTCTCCTCAAACTCGCCCCTGTATTTAGCACCAGCTACGAGCGCGCCCATATCCAGCGAAAAGATCGTCTTGTCCTTCAGGGAATCGGGCACATCCCCCTTCACGATCCGCTGGGCCAGGCCTTCGACCACTGCAGACTTGCCGACACCCGGCTCACCAATCAGTACCGGATTGTTCTTGGTTTTCCGGGAAAGGATGCGGATGATATTCCGGATCTCAGTATCCCTGCCGATAACCGGATCCAGCTTCTGCTCTCTGGCTTTTGCCACCAGATCCTCACCGTACTTGGTGAGACTGTCATAGGTATCCTCCGGATTATCACTCGTCACCCGCTGATTCCCGCGAACCTCTGCCAGCACCTTCAGAAAACCGTCTCTGGTCACCTCAAAATTCCTGAGAAGCTGCCTCACATCGTTATCTGCAGTATCAATCAACGCCAGGAACAGATGCTCTACAGAAACGTATTCATCCTCCATCTGTCTGGCTTCATCCTCAGCTTTCATCAGGGTCCGATTCAGACCGTCTCCTACATAGACCTGCCCGCCGGACACCTTCACCTGCTTCTCAACCAGCTTCAGAGCCTGGTTTCTGAAGCCTTCATGGTTGATATTCATCTTGCCGAGCAGGCGGAAGATCAGGCTGTCGTCCTGCCGCAGCAGAGCCAGCAGAAGATGCGCCTGCTCCAGCCTCTGGTTCCCATACTCGTATGCGATCTTCTGGCAGTCCTGCACTGCCTGGATCGACTTCTGTGTCATTTTATTCATATCCATACTCATGTCCCCCTCTCCGTTATCTCCG
>CADBQK010000374.1 GCA_902796775.1 uncultured Lachnospiraceae bacterium | reverse complement strand
GTACTATGAAGGGGCATTCGAAGATCCGCTTCCGCAGCTGTTGCCTTTGTTTGACAAGATTTCAGAAGCGCTCGAAAAGTATCAGCAGATCGATCCGGCGCCGGAACTTCCGCCTGCCGAGACGCCCGTATGTCCCGTATGCGGCGCGCCGGTTGAAGAAGGCATAAAATTCTGCGCCGAGTGCGGCACAAATCTTGAAGGGGTCGCGACAGCCCCGGCGCCTGCTGCGCCGGCAGAAAAAAGATGTCCGGTTTGTGGATGCGTCGTCGGCGAAGATGCGAAATTCTGCGCCGAGTGCGGCACACAGCTTTAATTGCGCAGCCAATGGATTGTTCGGATGCCATCGCAATAGTATTAGAGGGTTCAGAAAAATGAAATGTCCTAAATGCGGAGCAGTAGCAAGAGAGGGCGCGCGGTTTTGTGAAAACTGCGGCGCGCCAATTATGATTAAAGGTAAAGCAGACAATGGAGCGAAAGAAAAGAAGATTATCATCGCGCTGATCGCGGCTGTTGTGGTTGTTGCAGGTGTTATCGGCGCAATCTGCTTCACCGGCGGAGATTCCTCTGCTTACAGTGAGAAACTGAAACTGGCGGAACAGTACGTGGCGGAAGGAAACCTGGAAGTGGCGGAGATTCAGTACAAAGAGCTGATTGACTTGGAGCCAAAGAAAGAAACCGCATATATCGAGCTGGCAAAAGATGTCTATGTGAAGCAGGAACGGTATGAGGATGCGATTGTAGTACTGGAGCAGGGTCTTGAAGCGACAGGAGGATCTGACAAGATCGAGAAAACCATCGAGATAGTACGCGAGAGTCAGGAAGAAAACGAAGGGCAGAACAATTACAATGACGGCCAGGAGTTTACTGATGAGCAGTACAGTGAGGAAGTTGCAGCATCCGTTAATTCCAGTGAGTGTGATATTCCAAAGGAACAGTTCCTGTATGATTTCCTGATCAGATACTATCATTTCCGGGGAGCTGTATCATTTGACGCCGATCATCCCGACAGCTCGGGTGGAGATAATATCATGTACAGCCTGGGTTCAGATACTATGATGAACTCGAGCCTGTACAATGCTGAAGACTATGTAACTTGGTCAGAGCAAACAGATCCGCGTGGATGGCAGCAGGACTTGGGAATAAATGAGAATTTCGGGATCATGATTGCCGACAAATCAAAAACAGACTGGCTTGCAGCAAATCTGTTTAATGTATCGGAGGATGGGATCAAAGAAGCGGTCAAGGAGCTTGAAGATCAGAAAACAATGTATGCCGAGGGCGGCAAGTATTACGGAATGCTTGTCAGGACAGGAATGGGCATACCGCCTTCTGTGGAAATCACCGAATGCAGGCGCGATGGAAACATCTATGACATGGTCGTTGATTTCAATGACATGGCAGGAATGGGGACAACAACAATGTACGCCAAAACAGAACTTAAAAATATAGACGGCATCTGGTACTGGACACTCCATTCCATAACGGAGGAGCGACCTTCTGAACAGTAGGGAATCGACATGAATAACGGAAATAACAAGCAAAAGCTTTCGGAAAAAAAGAAAATCATGATTGCGATCATTGCATCAGTCGTATGCATTGCAGCAGTCATAGGCATGGTGCTGTCCACGACTGGAGAAGTTTCTGCTTACAACCAGAAACTGAAGCTGGCGGAACAGTACGTTGCAGAAGGGAATCTGGATGCAGCGGAGATTCAGTACAAGGAATTGATCGATCTGGATCCGAAACGCGAGACAGCGTATATCGAGCTGGCTAACGAAGTATATCTCAAACAAGACAGATATACCGAAGCGTATGAAATCTTAGAACTGGGTCTGAGGAACACCGGTAAAGACAGCGTCTTCAGAAAAGCCAAAGAAGAAATCACCGAGGTGCAGAAAAACAGTGAGGAGTGGAAAACTGCATACCGCGGAATTCTCGAAGAGAACGCTTCCGGAATATACAACTACGAACATCCGGAATACGGGGAACCGAGAGAGGGAACGGCCCTTTGTGATCTGAATGGGGATGGCGTTGATGAGCTGCTGTTCTTCGTAGCTGAATCCTTCGAACTGGAGACAATGCATATCTACACATATCAAGACGGAAAAGCCAGAGAAATCACCTATGACTGGGACAGCGGTGTTCCGGATCTCGGCGGAGAATCAGCCGACAGGATGCAGATCGCTCAGGTCGCCGGAGGAGCAGACTATATTGTGTATAAAGAAAAGGGGCAGAAGGGATTCACGACGTATTCGAACATAACGGATGAGGAGATATTCTGCACGACGAATCGATATGAGATGGATGTGTCGTGTAATACCAGCCGGACGGCATTACTTGGGATGTGGTACATGCTTGTTGATTTAGACAATAATGGAAAGTTCGGTCCGGACTATGCGACCTATTACAAAGACCATAATAAATGTTCTCGGGACGAGTACAATGAAATCATGGATCCGTCGATTGAAAATATAGAAACAGTGATATTCAGATTCTACGACGACGGGAGCGACGGGGAAGGCGAGTATGATGATCACCCGGCGATGTGGAGAAATACGAAAGGCAAGGCAATCAGCCTTTACTATGAAGATATGCTCAGCAAACTGCGGGTGGCTGCAGCAGAAACGCAGACGGGAAGCGGAACACTCGCAGATGCAGACTATCCGGAGACAATCAACGGAGGAATGACAAAAGAGGAAACAGAGTCTATTTTGGCAGATGTTATAGCAATGGGTAATGATTACGAAATGGGTGATGAGATATCCAGGGAAGAAATCGAAAAAATGTTCAATGCAAGCTATAGTTCTGTGATTGTTCAATATGTTGAATTGTCTGATGACTATTCAATGGATGGACACTATGTGATTCCTCTCAATAACATCAACCGGTATCGCCTGTTTTATGGATTTGAGCCATACGAAAAGAATAAAACATATGCAGACGGGACGCCCGGATGCTGGACAGACGATGACAATCTTTATATTGACCCTGCCTGGGGAGATTCGTTTATTGACTCTTCTGCGAAGATAACAGAAGCGGAATACAGCGGAGATTCCCTGCGGATCAAATTTGATTATTCCGCATATTATCGTCTGGATGACATCACAAAACAGGGCGTCTACACTGCGCGTTTTGCGAAGACATCTGACGGAAAGTATTTCCTGAACAGCATTGAGAAAGAATAGGGGAGAAGCAAGAATGAACAGCAGCAAAAAGAAGCTTCCGGAAAAAAAGAAAATCATGATCGCAATCATTGCGTCTGTTGTATTTATTGCCGCGGTTTTAGGTGCAGTTCTGTCCACGACCGGGGAAGTATCAGCATACAGCCAGAAACTGAAAACTGCGGAGCAATACGTGGCAGAAGGAGACCTGGACGCAGCGGAAATACAGTACAAGGAATTGATCAACCTAGATCCGAAACGCGAGACGGCATATATCGAGCTGGCCAAGGAAGTATACTTCAAACAAAACAGGTATGATGAGGCGTACGCAATCTTAGATCTGGGGCTGCGGAACACCGGCAAAGACCGCATCTTCAAAGAAACCAGAGAATGGATCACCGAGGAACAGAAAAACAGCGAGGAGTGGAAAACCGCATACCGTAAGATTCTCGAGGAAAATGTTACCGGAATCGATAACTACGAATTTGCGGAATATGCGGGTATGGATCAGAGAAAGGGAACGGCCCTTTGTGATTTGAACGGGGACGGCGTTGAAGAGCTGTTGTTCTTCACGTTAGAAGATCAATATCTTGAGAAATTGCATATTTACACTTATCAGGACGGGAAGGCAAGAGAGATTACCTATACCTGGGACGACGGCCTTGCAGATGACGGCGAAGGAGCAGCTGACAGGATGCAAATTGGCCAGGTAGCCGGAGGATCAGATTATATCGTATACAAAGAGAAGGACCAGAAAGGCTTCACAACGTACTCAAACAGCTCGGACGAGACAATCGACTGCACGTTAAACCGGTATGAGATGGATGCGTCGTGCAATACCAACCGGATCTCATTGATTGGCATGTGGTTCCTCCTGTTTGATGTGGATAACAACGGAAAGTACGGACCGGATTATGCGACCTATTACAAAGACAAGAAACAGTGCACCCGCGAGGAGTACTTTGAAATCGCGGATCCTTCGATGGAGAACATAGAAACCGTGATTTTCAGATTCTATTTCAATGAAGACTCAGGCGCCGAGTACTATGATCACCCGACAATGTGGAAAAACACAAAAGGCAAAGAAATCAGTCTTTACTATGAAGACATGATTAGCAAGCTGAAGGTTGCTCAGACAGAAGAGCCGCCCGAGGATAACAGCGGGATGTCAGAAGATGGCAAAAACATGGAGGCGCTTCTGAAGGCGTACGGTTCCGGAGACTATGAAACGGCTAAGGAAATCAACAAAAAACTTCCTAAGTTTGTTTCAGAGATGAGCGTTTCAGAGGAGGAGTCGGAAGCATATGAAAACCTCTACGACGACATGGTCGGCCGGGATATGGCAAATGAGTACACCGTGCACTATATTACAGACATCGATAAAGACGGAAAATCAGAATACCTCCTCCAGGTCGGAACCTGTGAAGCGGATTACATGCTTGAGGTGCATCAGTACAGGGATGGTAAAACAAATAAAGTAGGCGAGATAGGGTTCGGACACAGCAGCATCAGCCAATACCCTGACCATAACGGCATTATTATCGAATGGGGCCATATGGGCTCGGAAGGCCTTTCGATTCTGTCAATCGAAAACGGAGCCTTGAAGCAGACCGAAGTCGGGGGACGGGGATCAGGCGAATTACAAGTCGACGAATACATCGACCCGGGATGCGCCCTCGACTGCTATGAACAGTAAACATTGACCGCGATGACCACGAATTAGAAACACGATCCCCTGCGGATTGTGTTTCTTTTGTTTCTGAAAAAACAAGAGCAAATGAGGCGTTACACTTTCTATCATATTGTGTATAAGAGTAATAGAAGGGAGTAATTACATATAGTGCAAAGGCAGACGACAGGAGGGGAGCGATGAAGCTGAAAACAAAGAAACGACTTAAAAAAGGCATCTATGTGTTGTTGCTGCTGGTTGTGGCGATTGCCTTTGTGGCGTGCGGCGGAGCGAAGCTGTCCGGAAGCAACGTTGAAGTCGTTGTTCCGGATGCGGATGGGGGCGCGGACAAAGATATGATCCTGATTGAACAGAATGAAAAGTGCGGCGCGCTGGATAAAACCGGTAAACAGATATTCCCCAACGAATACGATTCCATTGAATGCGTTGGGCCTGACAGGTATCTGCTTACACAGAAAAAGCAGACGGCTATTGTCAACAGTAAGAACGAGGAAATTGTTCCATTCGGGGAATACAGATTCAGCGCTGGATACTACAATATGTATGATAGAAGCGGACAGGAATGGGTCGATTGTATTGCCGCTTTAGATTGCGCCACCGGCAAGTATGGGTATTATTCAGCAACAGATAACACATGGGCAATTGAACCTGTATTTCAAAAGGCGGCGCCGTTTGATGGGCCTATTACTGCAGTGAAAGATCAAAATGACAGATGGGGATTTATCAATACGGAAGGGGAATATGTGATTCCGGCAAAATACAAGGACGTGGAGCTGGATAGTTATCGCGGATTTCAAGATGATGAAGATATCGCTGCGGTTGTTACCGAAGACGGAAGGACAGTGTATGCTCTGAGAACAGGAGAAGAAATCTATCCATCAGAGCTGGAGCCTGGCTGCGAGGTGGAGGGGTATTGGAATGGCTGTCTCATTATCTATCGTAATGAGCGCTGGGGCGTTTCTGATAAAACCGGCAAAATCATTATCCCGGTCAAATATAGTTACGGATACACGAGTTTCATCATCACGAAAAACTTTATCGCCGTTCATGTGCAGGAGCTGGACGGCGAAATCGGACGTGCGTCGAAATGGGAACTGTTCGATCACACCGGCAAAAAAATGGAGGGGAGAACATGCTCGGATATCAGTGACTTTGACAACGTTCTCATCACAACCGTTTCAGAAAACGACACAGAAAAATATGGAATGATTGACCAGAACGGTACAGAAATATTGCCCTGTGTATACGATGCTGTTTGGTGCATCAATGATTCCTGGGACCTCAGTCGTTTTGGCAATGACGATGTCACGTTCGCGGTGCGCAAGAATGAGGATTCCAAGATCAGTCTTTATAATAAAAATGGCGAAGAACTGATACACGAAGAATTCGATGACATAGAGGAATTCCCGGAGGAACTGGACATCTGTGCAGTTGAATGCGAAGGCAAAGTAGGGTTTATCGACCGAAAAGGCAATTATCTTCTGGAACCGACATTTGACGCTTATCAGGGTGACGATATGGATCTTCCTGTGAATCCGTGCTTCTGGGGAAAAGATTTTGGGTTGATCCCTGATAAAAAGACAGGCAGGTATGCATTGCTTGACAAGGATTTCAACGTAATTACCGACTATAAATTCACCGATATCGGTCCTGTTGACTGCGGTCTCATTGCTGTCTGTGACGACAAAGGCTGGTCCGTAGTCAACACAAAAGGGGAAGAAGTGATACCTTCCGGAGAGTACGAAGAAATAGACACGATATTCAAAAACGGCATGATTCTGGTAAAGGATTCCGGTTCAGGAAAGTACGGCTTTGTCAACGCTGACGGAGAGCAGCTGACGGAATTCAAATACGAAGTGTATCATTGGACGGATTGAGAATACCGATTTTTGTAACACTTCCTGTTTTGTAGTGTATTACTAATAAAAGGGGTCAAGCAATAGAGCAAAAGCGATATAGCAAAAGAAAGGAAGTGGACCAACTATGATTAAGCCAAAACTGAAAAAACTCGGAGTGTTCGCGGTCACCGCTGTAATGGCGGCATCCGTTGCGCCGGCTGCGACGGCAACAAGTTTTGCTGCAGAAGATGGTGCAAATGCAGTAATTACAGAAG
>CADBQK010000373.1 GCA_902796775.1 uncultured Lachnospiraceae bacterium | reverse complement strand
GTAGGTGCCTTCGCTAAAGAAAGAGGCCTTGAGGTTGTGGGGGAGATCCCCAGGAGTCAGGATATCAATGACTGTGAGGATATGGGACAGACCGTGATCGAGGGACGGCCGGACGGCGAAGCGGCCAGGTGTTTCCTGGATCTGGCCGGACGGCTTCTGGCGGACAGCTGAGATTGTATCCTCACGTAAGATCCGGCAGGAGCCGGATACAAACAGAAGATTATTCACTATATATCATGTGTATTGAGATAATAAAACACTTAACGGAAGGAATACAGGTATGGGAGAAGAAGCAATGAGGCAGGCATGGTATATTTCGGCAAAGGACCTTTCTGCTGCCGGAAAGGACCAGATCCCGGATCAGCTGGTTTCGGGGAAACATCTGATCTACAGCTCGCCTGCGACCCTGGCCTTCAACTCTCCCGGAGCACAGGGCTTCGGAGTGAAACGGGCTGCTCTTTCCATTCCCGGCTCAGTGATGCTGCTTGTTTCACCGGGATGCTGCGGAAGGAATACAACGATCTTAAGTGAACTGGCCGGATACCATGACCGCTTTTTCTATCTGCTGATGGACAGCAATGATATTGTAACGGGCAGGCATCTGGCAAGGATTCCCCAGGCAGTCCAGGATGTATATGACAATCTGGCCGAGAAGCCCAGTGTCGTGGTGATCTGCATTACCTGTGTGGATGCCCTGCTGGGGACGGATATGGAGAGGGTATGCCGGAAAGCTTCTGAGAAAGTCGGGATCCCGGTGATCCCCAGCTATATGTATGCACTGACCAGGGAAGGCCGCAAGCCCCCGATGGTACATGTCAGGGAGTCCATTTATTCTCTGCTTGAGCCCGCAAAGAGGGTTAGTACTTCTGTCAATATTCTCGGGCATTTTGCCCCGCTGACCGACGACTGTGAACTGTATGATATTTTAAAGAAACTGGGGATCCGCACCATCAGGGAAATCTCCCGGGCAGAGTCTTATGAGGAATACCTCAGGATGTCCGAGGCAAATTTCAATCTGGTCCTGGATGCGGAGGCACTGCCTGCTGCAGAGGATCTGATGAAGCGGCTTGGCACTCCGTATATAGAGCTGAAGCGTCTGTACCGGATCGAAAAGATCCGCCGGCAGTATGAGCTGTTTGTATCGTCTCTGGGCGGGTCGATGGACTTTTCCGGAGCGGCTGCCAAAGCACAGGAGGCGATCGATCACTTCCGGGAGCGTTACGGCAATATTTCCTTTGCGATCGGAGAGGGCTGCAATGCCAATCCGTTTGAACTGGCATTGTGCCTTGCAGAGAATGGCTTTCAGGTGGCAGAGATCTTTGCAGATATCCGCGGCGAGGATTTCATTTATCTGGACAGACTGGCTCAGCTCAGTCCCGGGACCAGGATCTATTCCAATCTGGAGCCGACAATGATCTATTATGATCATGGCCGGATCCCGGTGGATATCAGCATCGGCAAGGATGCAGGCTATTATCATCCGGAGGCTGCAATTGAGGAATGGGGCTCGGATATCCAGCCCTTTGGATTTACGGGACTGCAGCAGTTTTTTGCTGCCTGTGCAGATGCTCTGGAGAGGAAGAAAACAGAGGGTGCGGCAAAAAGGAGCGGTTATAAGCAGCCTGGAGAGGTGCAGTTTTCTGCAGAAGGTCAGGCTGCGGCAGAGCTGCCGGCGCTTACCCCTTCCGGCATACGGGGGATGCGGTTGAAAATAGCGCCTTTTGCACCTGACCAGTCCGGTGCTGCCGCAGTATTCTGTGAGCTGGGAGCTCTTTCGGTTATCGTGGATGCCGGCGGCTGTGCAGGAAACATCTGCGGATTCGATGAGCCAAGATGGTTTTCTTCCAGAAGTGCCATATTCTCTGCCGGATTGCGGGATATGGACGCGATCCTGGGGAGGGATGATGCGCTGGTGGCAAAGATCAGCGATGCATCCGGCAAGATCGACAGTCATTTTACCGCTCTGATCGGGACCCCTGTTCCGGCTGTGATCGGGACGGATTATGCGGCTCTGAGGCGTATGATCGAAAAGAAAACCGGCAAGCCGGTACTGTTTGTAGACAGCGATGGGACAAAGCTCTACGACTGGGGAGCCGGGGAAGCTTTTCTGACGCTGATGAAGACATTTGCAAAAGAGGATATTAAGGAAGACGGGAACAGCGGCAGTAAGAAAGACAGTTTTGCCGGGATCCTTGGAGCAACGCCGATGGATGTGGGTGATATACATCTTCAGGAGGAAATCCGCCCTTATCTGGAAAGAAGGCAGATCCGGGAAGCACTCTGCTATACAATGGGTACTTCTCTTGAGGACATCGCCCGGGCAGGGAGTGCCAAATTCAATATCGTGATTTCGCCCGCCGGCCTGAAGGCAGCCAGATATCTGGAAAAGACATATGGGATCCCTTTTGAAACAGATTATCCGCTGGAGCTGATCTCCGGTTTTGAGCAGATCCTTGCGCAGATGAAAGAGATGGCAGGGGAAGCACAGGGCGTATCTTCTGAAATTACTGATTCGGCAGTATCTGCAGAGAAAGGGAAGACTCTCCGGATCCTGATCGTTCATCAGCAGATGCTGGCAAATGCACTTCGGCAGCGGATACGGGGAGAGATTTCCTGTG
>CADBQK010000372.1 GCA_902796775.1 uncultured Lachnospiraceae bacterium | reverse complement strand
GGTGGACTCCCCGCAGATGCTGTATGATTATCCCTGCAACAAATTCGTTGCAGGATTTATCGGCTCCCCGCAGATGAACTTCATCGAAGCTGCTGTCGTCAGGGAAGGCAGTGACACCTTCCTCACCTTTGGGGAAGATCACAAGATCCTGGTACTTCCCGAGAAGGCGGAAAAGCTGGCAGATTATGTCGGAAAGGAAGTTATCTTCGGAATCAGACCCGAAGACGTCTACATAGCCGATAAATATCCAGACGCAGGAAAATACAACACCGTAAAAACACAGCTGAAAGTCTTTGAACGTCTGGGAGCAGAAGTTTTCATGTATCTGCAGACAGGAGATGTAGAAATCACCTGCCGCGAAACACCATCCACAAAGGCCAGCCCCGACGACGAGATTACAGTTGCATTCGACCTTGCAAAGATCCATCTGTTCAATAAAGAAACAGAAGAAACAATCTCGAACTAAGGAGGAGCCCGTGACAGCAAAGAGAATCTCCTTACTCATTCTTCTCACAACTTTCACCCTGCTTCTTTCCGGCTGCAGTGTCAGGAAGACTTCCCGGGAGACAGAGGGGTCTGCGCTGGCGGAGGCTTCCCGCGATGTGTTTACAATGGGGACAGTGTTTTCTGCTGTTTTATATACGGATCCGTCGGGAGGACTGCAGGCGGAGGAGGTCCTGTCAGATGCGGTGAAGGAACTGATGACGGCGGACAACCTGCTTTCGTGGCGTATTGAGGACTCTCTGGCCTGGCAGTTCAATGAGAAGAAGAGCGCGGACGTGTCTGCTGCTGCAGAGCTGGTGTCCCGGACCTTGGATGTCTGCAGAAAAAGCCAAGGCGCTCTGGATATTACGGTGCTTCCTTTAAGCCGTCTCTGGAATTTCGATAAACTGGCAGAAACGGATTTTGATCCTGATTCCATGGAGGTTCCGGAGGAAGATGCAATACGGGAAGCTTTGGCCCATGTCGGATATGAAGGGCTGATTTTTGATGAGGAGAGCAGCATCCTGTCTGCTGAGGATGACAAGCTTTCTCTGGAGATGGGAGCTGTCGGCAAGGGCTACGCAATTGACCAGGCTCTTGAAAAGGCTAAGGAAGAGGGGGCATCCGGTATGCTCCTTTCCGCCGGGAGTTCCATCGGCATGTTCGGGACAAAACCGGATGGGAGTCTCTTCCGTGTCGCCCTGCGGGATCCCCGCGGCTCCCAAAGTGATTACCTCGGTGTCCTGACCCTGTCGGACTGCAGTGTTTCCACATCCGGTGATTATGAGCGGTATTTTGAAAAGGACGGGGTCCGCTACCATCATATCCTGGATCCGCACACCGGATATCCTGCTGACAGCGGACTGATGCAGGTCACGATCATCTCTGAAAATGCAGCGCTTGGAGATGCTCTTTCCACTGCGTGCTTTGTCCTGGGCCTGGAAAAGGGCATGCTGCTTGCGAAAGAATACAATGTTTTAGCCTTTTTTGTTGATAAAGAAAAAAATATCTGGTATAATGACTCAGATATACTGGACAGTCTGGATTTTACCGGTAACAAAGCCGGATATAATCTATCCGGATATCCGGAATAACATGTAACTGGATAGTACAGTAATCAAGTAAGGACCGCTGGCACCGGAAAACCGCCCGGCAGTCCCTGCTCTCATGTCACTATTTATTGGAGGAGGATTCAAATGGCACAATCATCAAGTCTTCTTGGCCGCTTAGGTTTTGTCAAGACGCCGGGAGCTCCTGCACCGCACAGAAAGAACACGGCCGAGTGCGAGACCGTTACGATGCCTGTCCCTAAGACAGTTACCATCGCAATGTCCCAGCACCTGGGTGCACCGTGTAAACCCTGTGTGAAAGCCAAGGATCAGGTTTATGTAGGAACCCTCATCGGTGAGACAGACGCTTTCCTGTCTGCAAAGATACATTCCAGCGTGTCAGGAACCGTCAGCAAGATCGACACCATCTTAATGCCCAATGGCTCTACGGTCCAGGCTGTTGTCATTGAGACGGATGGCGAGCAGACCATCGATCCCGCGATCAAACCCCCTGTCATCAATTCCAAGGAGGATTTCATCGCGGCAGTTAAAGAGTCCGGGCTGGTCGGTCTGGGCGGCGCAGGTTTCCCCGCGCACATCAAGCTCAATGTGAAACCCGGTGTGGTGGATACGCTTTGCATCAACGGTGCAGAGTGTGAGCCGTACAACACAGCGGATCACAGGGAGTTCATGGAGAACTATGAAAACGTCATCTACGGTATCACCGAGGCCATGAAGGTTCTTGAGGCAAAACAGGCGATCATCGGGATCGAGAGCAACAAGCCTGATGCCATCAAGCTGATGGAAGAGAAGACAGCACAATACCCGGATATCAGCGTCAAGGTGCTTCCTGCACGCTACCCGCAGGGTGCTGAGAAAGTCCTCATTGAGACCTGCACCGGCCGTCGTGTTCCTCCTGGCAAGCTGCCTTCTGACGTAGGCGTTGTCGTGATGAACGTGGCATCGGCAGGTTTCCTTGGCGGATATCTCAAGGACGGTATCCCGCTTACGACCAAGCGTGTCACGATTGATGGTTCCGCCATTGCGAACCCTCAGAATGTCCGTGTCGTTGTCGGCACCCATATTAAAGACATCATCGAGTTTACAGGCGGCTACAAGGGTACCCCTGCTAAACTGATCAGCGGCGGTCCTATGATGGGTATGGCGCTGATGACCGATGATTTCCCTGTACTCAAGCAGAACAATGCATTCCTTGCCTTTGATGAGAAGGATGCAAAGTCCATGGAGCCGACATCCTGTATCCGCTGCGGCCGCTGCGTAAATGCATGCCCTATGGATCTGATGCCGACCAAGCTCGAAGATGGTGTTAATTATAAGAACATTGACATCCTCAATGAGTACACAGTAATGAACTGCATGGAGTGCGGATGCTGCTCCTTTGTATGTCCGGCTAACAGAAAACTCGTCCAGGCCATGAGAATTGGCAAGGCCATGGTCCGTAATGCAGGAAAGTAGAGGTGCTCATATGAATAATAAATTAATTGTATCATCATCTCCTCATGTGACCAGCACTACGAAGACCAGGGATCTGATGCGGGATGTTATCATTGCTCTTGTCCCCGCTCTGATCGCTTCCATCGCCTTTTTCGGGATCCGCGCACTTATCATTGAGATCGTCAGTGTTGCTTCCTGCGTGATCTTTGAGTATATCTGCCGCAAGGTTATGAAGCGCGAGCAGACCATCGGCGATCTGAGTGCGGTTGTTACCGGTCTTCTTCTTGCATTCAATCTGCCCGCAAGCGTTCCGATCTATGTACCGATCATCGGTGCTGCAGTCGCAATCGTAATGGCGAAGCAGATGTTCGGCGGTATCGGCCAGAACTTTGTCAATCCGGCCCTGATCGCCCGTATTATCCTGATGAATTCCTTCCCGGTCCTGATGACTGGCTGGACACCGGCATCTCTTGGCAACTTTGCAGGCGATGTTACTGCTACTGCATCTCCGCTCGCTATCATGAACGGCGGCGCAGAGGGCGTGCTGCCTACAGTTGCGGATCTGTTTGTCGGTAATGTAGCAGGGTGCCTTGGTGAGACCAGTGCACTGGCTCTCCTGATCGGCGGTATTTATCTTGTGGCTAAGAAAGTCATCTCCGCTACGATTCCCTGTGTCTATATTGCAACCGTATTTGTACTGACCTTTGTCGTTGCGGCAGCTCGTCCTGATCTGTATCCCGGCCTTTCCGCCGGCAGCGCAGCTGTTATGCAGATTTTCTCAGGCGGTCTTTTCCTCGGTGCGATCTTCATGGCCACAGACTATGTAACCAGCCCGCTGACGAATTCAGGTAAACTGATCTATGCGCTGTGTCTGGGTGTACTGACAGTCCTCATCCGTGCATTCGCATCCCTTCCGGAAGGCGTTTCCTACTCGATCGTCCTGATGAACATTATGGTTCCTCTGATTGAGATGAAGACGAAGCCGCTTCCGTTCGGAGCCGTGAAAGAGCCGAAACAGAAAAAGGAGGCGGAGAAGTAATGGATTTTAAAGTAATTGCAGTTCCTACCGCAAAACTGGTTGCCATCGGCGCCGTTACCACAGCCCTTCTGTTTATGACAAATAATGCGACCGCTGCAAAGATCGAAGAGAACAATGCAGCCGCAGCCGTCAAAAACCGTCAGATGGTTCTGGAAGCAGCAGATGGCTTTGACGAGAAGACAGTTACCGTAGATGGTACAGAATATACCTATTATGAAGCGACCAATGGCACCGGGTATGTATTCTCCGGCAGCAACAAAGGTTATGGCGGCCAGGTCGTAACCATGGTCGGTATTGATGCTGAAGGCAAGATCGTCGGTACTCTGGTTACCGAAGCAGCAGACGAGACTCCTGGTCTTGGTGCAAAGTGGCTTGCTACGGACGCTGCTAATAAGGACAGGCTGGCTCAGTTTGCCGGTGATGTTCCGGACAGCAATTTTGCCGTTACCAAGGACGGCGGCACGATCCAGGCAGTTTCCGGTGCTACCTTCACATCACGTGCGGTGACAGCAGATGTTAACGCTGCGATCGCGCAGTATAAAGCAGTAACGGGAGGTGCAAATTAATGGCTAAGAAACAGAGGAGCCTTGGCGATATTTTCTTCGCAGGCTGGATTAAAGAGAATCCTGTTCTCAGGCTTGTGCTTGGTACCTGCCCGACACTGGCTGTTACGACCCAGGCATTCAACGGAATCGGCATGGGTGTAGCTGCGACGTTCGTTCTGGTCGGCTCCAACCTTGTTATTTCTCTGCTCAGGAATTTCATTCCTGATAATGTACGTATTCCTGCATTCATCACAGTCATTGCAGGATTTGTAACCATCGTCCAGATGGCGGTCAAGGCATTCACTCCGTCTCTGGACTCCGCACTGGGTATTTTCCTGCCCCTGATCGTTGTTAACTGTATCATTCTGGGCAGAGCCGAGAGCTTTGCCAGCAAGAATGGCCCCATTGCTTCCATCATCGATGGTATCGGCATGGGCATCGGTTTCACGATCACCCTTCTTCTGATGGGTTCCATCAGAGAGATCATCGGCAACGGCTCCTGGATGGGTATGGTCTTCAATGACGGTTCCGTGATCCAGCCTATGCTGATCATGATCCTTCCTCCGGGCGGATTCTTTGTATTCGGTCTTCTGATCGCACTGTTCAACAAGCTGGCTGAGGGCAAGGGCAAAGAGCCTGCATCCCTTACCTGCTGCAACTGCCCGCAGGCAGATATCTGCCGCAAGGCTATGGAAGGAGGCAATGAAGCATGATCGTAGGTCTTATTTCCATATTCCTGGGCGCTATTCTGACAAACAACTACGTTCTGTCCAAGTTCCTTGGTATCTGCCCCTTCCTGGGTGTGTCCAAGAAGCTTGACACAGCTTTCAGTATGAGCTGCGCCGTTATCGTCGTTATGACGGTTGCAACGCTCGTTACCTGGCCGATCCAGACTTTCTTCCTTGACAGGTTCGGTATCGGTTATCTGCAGACCATCGTATTCATCCTCGTTATCGCTGCTCTGGTGCAGTTTATCGAGTCCTTCATGAAGAAGAACATGCCTCCGCTCTATCAGGCACTGGGTATCTATCTTCCTCTGATCACGACCAACTGCGCAGTTCTCGGTGTTACGACCCTGAATATCAACAATGGTTACAACTTCGCAGAGTCCATCATCAACGCGATCGGCTCCGGTGTTGGATACATGGTTGCTATGATCCTGTTTGCCGGCGTCAGAGGCAGACTGGAGACCGCAAGCATTCCCAAGTGCCTGCAGGGTCTTCCGATCACCCTGATCGCAGCTTCTATCGTTGCCTGCTCTTTCCTTGGATTCGGCGGCATGGTAGATGGTATTTTCGGTCTGTAAAAGGAGGGAAGACATGTCAGGAATTATTCTTGTAGCGGTATTAGCTTTGATCGCCGGCGTTCTTCTCTCTATGGCTTCCGTTGTCTTTGCCGTACCTGTTGATGAGGTACAGCTGAAAGTCAGGGAAGTACTTCCCGGCGCTAACTGCGGTGCCTGCGGTTTTTCCGGTTGTGACGGTTATGCTGCAGCGCTGGCAGCTGGTACAGCCGAGATCGGTCTTTGCTCTCCCGGCGGCCCGGATGTGGCAGAAGAGTGCGCAGAGATCCTCGGCAAGTCTGCAGGCGAGATGGTCCGCAGAGCTGCTATGGTTAACTGTAATGGTGTCTGCGGCAATGCTCCGTCCAAGTATATCTATGACGGCGTCAATACCTGTCAGGCAGCATCTCTGATGTTCTCCGGCGACAGCTCCTGTAATTACGGGTGTCTGGGCAAGGGTGACTGTGCAGCAGTATGCCCGGAGAATGCGATCATTATCCAGGATGGTCTGTCCATGATCGATCAGGATAAGTGCGTAGCCTGCGGTCTGTGCGTAAAAGCCTGCCCGAAGAACATTATCTCTCTGGTACCTTATGGTCAGAAGACTCATGTCCTGTGCAGCAACCACGACAAGGGTGCTCAGGCTATGAAGGTCTGCCAGGTCGCATGTATCGGCTGTATGAAGTGCCAGAAGACCTGCGAGCATGATGCGATCCATGTGGTCAACTTCAACGCTCAGATCGATTACGACAAGTGCGTAGACTGCGGTGAGTGCGCAGCAGTCTGCCCGAAGAATGCGATCAGCAAGGGCGCAGTCGTAGAGAAGGTCGAAGAGGCAAGCTAAACCGGGAAAACACCGGATTACTTGCTGATTTAATGATGATTTGAGGGATATCCGAGAGGGTATCCCTCTTTTTTCGTGAGCATCTACCTGTCCTT
>CADBQK010000371.1 GCA_902796775.1 uncultured Lachnospiraceae bacterium | reverse complement strand
TATATTTATCCTGTCTGATCATATTGTTCCCGCTGAACACCAGAATGAATGCAATAATCATAAAAAGAGCAAATGGAACTGTCAGAAAAATCTGCAGGGTGGTCAGTCTTTGGTACTCCGGATCCATTACAACTATATTGCGAATAGATTTCAACATAACAGCAGCGGATTGAAATCTTTTTTTCGGGTCTTCCCGCATCGTTTTATCAATCAGCGCTCTGAATGCCATAGAATACGGAAGATCCATCATCGTCAGCGGTGGCGTTTCCTCCTCAGACAGTCCCGGCATCCGTCCGCACATAATCGTGTAGAAGGACGCTCCCAGACTGTAAATATCTATTCGATGGTCCACAACAATGCCTCCATCGTTATGGTACCTCATTATGTTTTCTGCTTGCTTATACTGTTCCGGGGCAGAATAATACGGGCTTATTCCTTTAACTCTGTTTTCACCGCTTTTTACAGAAATATTAAAATCAATTAGGAAAGGTTCCCCTTTACTGGTGATCATTATATTTCCTGGTTTAATATCGCTGTGATAATAAGGTACCTCCAGCGTATGTATGTAATCCAGAATTTCCGTCAACTTTTCAAGCCAGTCAAGAAGTTTTTTTTCAGAAATACGTCCGCCTTTTTTTATGTAATAGGAAAGGTCATGTCCTTCAATATAGTCCATAACGGTATATACATAACCATCTATCTCAAGAAAATCATAAACTTGAGGAATCCCGGAAAAATGGAGGTTTTTCAGAATATCCACTTCCGTTCGATAATCATTTTTTGTTCCACGGGCAGCCTTCTTGACTACAACATCTTTTTTCAGAGGAACATGATATGCAAGGTAAATAATTCCAATACCACCCTGGCCTATCTCTTCTTTAATCAGATATCGGTTTTCTATTAAGGTACCCGGTCCGATATACATGTCAGATTATCTCCCTGGTATGAATCCACATATCGCTTCTAACAATATCAAAACGTCCTGCGTATGCCGAATTTTTCTTCACGGCTTCAGGTACATGCTGCACCTGATCAAGTCTTACTGTATCTGATTCGATTTGACTCGCATTCTGATTCTTAAATTGATTTTCAGATCCGGCATCTGCTCTGTTCGCAGCTTCTTTCGTTCGCTCGGATGAATTTCTATTTTCCGTTGTCGAGAAACCAAATAGCCCGTCAAATAATTTAGCCTGCTTTAAATCCTTACTGATCTGCTTGAACGGGTTTTTTAGATCAGCATACTCTGCAGTAATACATTTTCGTATCACTTCACTGTATTTTTTACCAAAACCGGGTATGATAAAGGGCACCTCCAAAGTATTGACCTGGTTTTGATGAAATGATGACAGATCGTTAACACCTGTTGTTATCTGATACATAGTGAGGCCAAGCGCGCGAATGCACTCTTTCTCCCCATCTTTTCCAAGCTCTGTCATCGGCTGAATCTGATCCGCAGCGATTAATTCCAATTTTTTGTCGTCTGTGAAATAAACTCTGCTGTTGTTGAAATCATTGATTAATCGTCTCGGCCATCTGCCGAACAAGTCGGCAAACAAGTTCGCTATCTCAATGGAAATCATCAGGGCTGTTTTTCGTTCAAATGGACCCTGTGTCATAATTCTGTCTTTAACGGAACTGCCTTTTGGCGCCTCCTGAACAATAAAAAGCCATGAGTCTTTCTGAAAGCATTCAAGTATCTTTAAAATCCTGCTATCAATATATTTATTTACACTTTTTAGCTCTTTGATCCTGTTCTCCAGATCATCCGTATCATTGTATGAACATGTCGAGATTATTACAGGTATATTTTCCATAGCCTTAAAGGCCAGATAGTATTCTGTTGTCCGACTTTCAAAAAGGACTTTCTCTACTCTGTATTTATCTTCCAGTAATTCTCCCTGTTTAAGCATTTACCTATCCTTTTTAGCATGAATAACGATTACTGAAATGTTATCCTTTTCCATTCGCTGCTTATTCAGCTCGACCAGCTTCATGGATATATTCCGCATAACAGCCTCATTGCTGAGTATCTGCGGTCTGTAATAAAAAAACAACTCCTCTTTCTTCAATACATGTCGGAATCCATCAGAACATAACAGAAATACACTATTATCCTCATAAATACCGCTATAGAAGTCCGGTTTTACATCTGACGTAGCTCCAATACACTGCAACAGAACATTACGTTGAGGATCTTTTTCCATATCTTCCTCAGTTATTTCTCCTCTGTCGACTTTCTGCTGAACAAGCGACTGATCTTTTGTCAGCTGTATCAGGGAATTATAAACCTTATAAACCCGGGAATCGCCCACATTCAAAATAAAGTAATGATTTTTAATCAAAACAATAACAGAGAGCGTACTGCCCAGCATCGTATGGTGCTGTCTCCCATACTCATATATTTTCCGGTTTGTTTCCTCTGCGATACGTTCCAGCTCTTTCTGAATATGTTTCTTGAGTTCCTGATTTGTATATCGAATATTTTTCCCATATAACAGTTCCGGCAAGTCATTCTCGAACCATTCAGATAACTGATGCACCACATATGCACTTGCGACCTCTCCTTTTGAGAGGCCGCCCATTCCATCACAGACTGCCGCAAGAAGTATTCTTCCGTAATCGGTCTCCGCTTCTTTAAGCAGCATTGAATCCTGATTTGTTTTTTTTACGATGCCCACATCGCTATAAAGAGCACATTCAAACTTCAAGATACTCACCCTGTAATGTTCTTCAATATTATGCTTTATGGAATTCAAATTCCTCATCCGCCAGCTTAATGACCGATCCGTCCCTGATCTGAACAGGCTGATTCGGATAAGCTTTCGCGCCATCTACATAAGAGCAGTTCGTAGACTTCTGATCAACGATAACAAAATCATCTCCTTCTTTCTTTATGATAGCATGTGTTCTGGAGATGGCAGTATTGTCTGTAATGCAATAATCCACTTTGCTCTTTTCTTTACCGATTACAAAATTACTGTTCGAAAGAATAACTCTCTCACCGGTTTTTTTACGAATCAAATATGCAGCATTATCAAAACTATTGTTCAGTATTGTTGTTCCGTCAGCCCCCTGGTTCAACATAAAAGTACCTTCATCTCCCATAGAGACCGGGTCGGTTGTGACATTCATATTTCCAAGGCCGCCACTTATTTCCGGTGCCCCGCCACCTGTCTCAGGATATGTATTCTGATAATTCATATTCTGGTTGACCGGACCGTCATTCATGCCGCCAGTATATGATCTTCTTCTTCTCTCCTGTTCCGCTTTTTTCTTTTTATTATTGCTGGAGATAATAAGAATGATAATAAGAAGAACAATAATCGCTGCTGCTATCGCTGCAATAATGAGCGGATTCACTCCAAGCTTTTTGATTTGAGCGTCATCAATATTTCTATTCAAGGTTGATGCTGCATTGTTTAAAGCTTCCTGTGTATCAGCTGTCCTCAATGTGTTCTGCGCATCGCTCAAAGCTGTTTCCAGTGCAGTTTTGGATTCAGGTGCCAGATTCTCCTGAAGTTTGATCCTAGCGGCATCAATGGCACTTTCAAGACCCGATTTATCGAGTTCCGGTTCCGGCGCAACAGTTGCAACTGATGTATCCGGTTCCGCTGCAGGAGCGGTAGCAAGATCATCCGATGTAGTGTATGATATACCATATGTATTCAGTATGGATTTAACTTGATCAATCTGAATAGAATAATTCTTCTTATCAATAATATATTCATTGACACCTATAACACATCCATCCTTATTGCAAAGAGGTCCACCGGAATTTCCATCAGTCAGCTGAGCTGAATGTTCAATGCAATCCGCATAAGGCAGCACTGTCATCTTGGATATGTTTCCGCTTACAACAGATACGTCGTCTATCGTGTTCTCTTCTTTGTTGTTCAAAGAATCTATCGGGAATCCATATGCAAATACCTGATCCGTAATTTTGCATTCTGATGAATTGCCCAGAACCGCAGGTGTCCGATCCAGAACTGGCGTGCTGAGATGCAGAGCCACAAGATCCAGATGATCAATATCGGATACTACATTTGCATCTATTGTACAGTCAACACGAGTATCTCTGTTCGGAAGAATGTAACAATGAAAATGCCTGTCATTCGACTCAAGCTTAGAAAGATTAAGGCCATACTCCGAATTAAGATATTCTATTATAGCTTTTTTCTCATCCGAATTGATAAATACAAGATTGTGATAATTTGTAAGAACCGTATTTTCGTTAATCAGAAAGCTTGTTCCAAACTTGATATCTGCATAGACTCCTGCGTCTGTAAGATAAGTCCAAACAACTTTAACGACTGATTCCTCCGGTCTGTTTTCTGCCATAACCGGCACACACGATGCGGCCATAATCAAAAGTGTTACCACCATTGCTGTGACCAGTTTCACTGCTTTTTTCATATAAAACCTCCCTCTTTAAAATATTTCTGTATTTCAATATCATTCTTAATAATATTGAGTTCATAAAACATATATGTGAAACACAGCTGCCTCACCAATACTACAAAAAAACTTCTTTCACTGTTCTTAAAAGTACTTCAATATTATAGGAAAAACCTATATGAAGTATTTCATCAAGATTATACTTCATCTTTTCCGGAAGCACGCTCTTTATATATTCCATATCCGGGTCTTCAACTCCGGCGAGAATCTGCTCTTCATCCTTATATTTAATGCTTGTAATGGAAGTAAGTCCGGGGGGTAGAAGCAGCGTAGCGTACATCTCTTCAGAGTATGAATCCACAAATTTCTTGACTTCAGGTCTTGTTCCTACAAATGCCATATCACCCTTGAGGATATTTATAAGTTGCGGCACTTCATCAATTCGATATTTTCGGAGAATTTTTCCAATTCTTGTTGTTCTCCCGGTTTCTCCAACCATATTGTCCCGATCTTCAGCTTCCTGTTTTCTCATGGTTCGAAATTTAATAATTTTAAAACTCTCCCCGTATTGTTTTATCCGTTCCTGTAAAAAAAAAGGACCACCGGGTGAATCCAGCATAATTATCACAGAAATGACTATACCAGGTAAAAGGATAGCGACAATTAAAGTCGAAGACAGGCATATATCACAGATTCTTACTACTGTCCATTTGACTCTTTTCGAATACAAACTGACGAAATATCTCCTGACTTTCTTATTCTGCATCTCCGGAGGAAGCTGTTCCCATGAACGCAATTCCATTATAATCCCTCATCTCATATTACTCTCTTTCCAGATAATAATAACATATTATAAAAATATTTCCTTTATTTTTTTAATAATCCGTCATTATCACCATAATTTTCTTTATGTAGCATTAATAATTTCTAAATGATATTATACTGCATAGAGAACCATCTTTTCATTTATCTGACAGACAGCCTAAAAAATCAGACGAATGGACACGTTCTAAACCACATCCATATTTTCCTTTAACCTATATCAATCCTGTCTGAAGAGATCTCTGGTATAAATCTTGTCCTGAACATCATCCAAACAGCTATCGTATCGGTTGGCAATGATAACATCCGATTGAACTTTAAAATTCTCCAAATTATTTACTACCAGAGAGCCATGGAATGTTGTTCCATCTCCCAGTGTTGGCTCATATATAATCACTGGTGCGCCTTTTGCCTTAAGGCGTTTCATAACTCCTTGGATGGAAGATTGGCGAAAATTATCGCTGTTACTCTTCATAGTCAATCGATAGACCCCAATGACTACAGGCTTCTCCTGAGATATATCGTATCTACCATTCGAACAAATGTGATACCCCGCTACTTTTAGTATACGATCCGCAATAAAATCCTTTCTGGTTTTATTACTCTCCACAATTGCCTGAATAAGATTCTCTGGGACATCAGCATAATTTGCCAGAAGTTGTTTTGTATCTTTCGGAAGGCAGTAACCACCATATCCGAACGATGGATTATTATAGTGAGAACCAATACGTGGATCAAGGCAAACGCCATTGATGATGTTTCGGGTATTCAGCCCTTTAATTTCAGCGTAAGTATCAAGTTCATTGAAATAGCTGACACGAAGAGCGAGGTACGTATTGGAGAATAACTTGACTGCCTCCGCTTCTGTAAAATCCATGAAGAGTGTTGGAATATTTTTCTTCTCTGCTCCTTCCTGAAGTAATTGAGCAAAGACCTCAGCACATTCTCTGGTATCGGCATCACAACCAATAATAATGCGTGACGGATAAAGATTATCATAAAGTGCCCTACTCTCACGCAAGAACTCAGGGCTGAAGAGAATGTTTTTATTGTTAAATTTTTCCCGAATGTGGCGGGTAAATCCCACGGGGATAGTAGACCTGATAACTATGATGGAATCGGGATTCACAGATATCACAAGATTTAGCACAGATTCTACAACGGACGTATCAAAGAAATTCTTCTGAGGATCGTAATCGGTTGGCGCAGCGATGACCACAAAATCAGCATTAGAATAGGCACTTGCCCCATCTGTGGTAGCTGTCAGATCAAGCTCCGTCTCTGCCAGATACTGTTCGATGTACTCATCCTGTATAGGAGACTGCCTTCTATTAATCAAATCAATCTTCTCAGGGATGATGTCCACAGCAGTGACAGAATGATGCTGTGCCAAAAGAGCTGCAATAGAAAGGCCCACATATCCCATTCCAGCTACAGCAATTCTCAGATCCTCATAATTCCGCATGATCCCCCTCCTTAACTTTCTGCATTTTCATATCTATCTATTCAGAGGTAAGCTAACTTATTAGCAAACGTACTCACACTATCTGCAATGTTCTTAATTTGTGGATCTGATTCAGATGATGAGGCGCTTTTCGAAAAATATATACTCAAACAAAATAGTGAACTTTCTAATATATGAATATTCTAATATATGAATAGAATATCGTATTTTTTTTTAGCAGTAAATACGAAAATAGTTATACTACCTTTTAAACAGTCAAATTTTAAAATCTATGTTCAAAATGTTTCCTTTTCTACCATTTGACTGCACAAGTGTGTAACAGATCTCCCGATACATGAAGTTGATTCCTTCATGTTTTTAATATCAGCTAATAAATATAAACCAATAAACGAAACGTAAAAAAGCCACCAGATTATGGTAGCATATCCATAATCTGATGGCAGTATTATTTTTGTTGTTTATAATCTTTCCTTTGCCAAACAACCATTTTTTAGCTATTTACAAGAGTTCATTTGCTTGTATGATGTAAAGTCTTATGATTGTTCACTAAAACTACATCCTGCTAAACAGGCTTAACAGCTTCTCAAAAAAAGCTCTCAACAAGTCCCAGATCCCGTTCACCTGCTCCTTCGTGATACCGTACTGGCTGAGATCCAGTCCCTGACTCTTCAGATTCTCGTAAATCTGCTG
>CADBQK010000370.1 GCA_902796775.1 uncultured Lachnospiraceae bacterium | reverse complement strand
TTGAGTATGGTGCAGATGAAGCCATCCTTGTTGAGGGTGAGGAGTATTTCAACTTCACTACCGATGCATTCGCAATCGCAATCGAGACCGCTGTTAACAAGTATAAGCCGTCCGCAGTTCTGATCGGTGCTACCAACAATGGCCGTGATGTCGGCCCCAGGGTTGCCTGCGATCTGAAGACAGGTCTGACAGCTGACTGTACCGGTCTTGATGTTGACGTAGAAGAGGGCGACAACATGGTCTGGACCCGTCCGGCATTCGGCGGCAACCTGATGGCTATGATCAAGTGCCCGGATACCCGTCCGCAGCTCGGCACCTGCCGTCCCGGCGTTTTCAAGAGGCCTCCGCTTGTAGAAGGCAGAGAAGGCACCATCATCAAAGAAGAGATCCATGTTGCTTCTGATCAGATTCGTACCAAGCTCCTCGAGAGAGTTAAGGAAGTTGCTGAGGCAGTCAACCTTCAGGAAGCTGAGATCATCGTATCCGGCGGACGTGGCTGCGGCGGCCCTGCTCCTTACGTAGAGGGCGGTGTTATTTATGAGCTGGCTCAGGAGCTGGGCGCAACTGTCGGTGCTTCCCGTGCAGCAGTTGACTCCGGCTGGATCGCTCATGCACATCAGGTAGGCCAGACCGGCAAGACTGTTGGTCCGAAGCTTTATGTCGCCTGCGGTATCTCCGGTGCTATCCAGCATCTGGCAGGTATTGCTGGTGCTGAATATGTTGTCGCGATCAACAAGGATCCTGAGGCTCCGATCTTCTCAGTATCTGACTATGCAGTTGTCGGCGACCTGTTCAAAGTAATTCCTCCGCTGATTGAAGAGCTCAAGAAGCAGAAGGAAGCATAAGATTCCCAAAATCAATCATGCATACCTGGGCACCCGCACCGGATTTTCGGTGCGGGTGCTTTTTATAAAGAGACAGGGGGAGACAGAGGACGTTTTTCTGTCTCCCCCTGTCTTCCCGATGAGTTTCAATAAGTGTCTATCTATGAAGGGAAAGTTGTGGTATACTATTCTTGTTCAGGAAAATATTCTGCACTGTCCGGGGCATAGGGGCCGGGCAGGGATGGGACAGGAGGTTTGCAATGGGGTCGGATCACAGAATTGAAGATATGGACATGTATCTTTTTGCCAAAGGTACACATTATCAGATATATGAGAAAATGGGAGCTCATCTTGCTAGTGAAAACGGTGAAGAGGGGACTTACTTTGCGGTATGGGCTCCAAATGCAAAGGCAGTTTCTGTCGTCGGAGATTTTAATTACTGGCAGCATAGTCAGGATCAGATGAAGCCTGTAGGCAAGTCAGGTATCTGGGATCTGTTTATTCCCGGTATTGGGGAGGGGGATCTGTACAAATTTGCTGTGCAGGCGTCTGATGGCAATATTATTTTCAAGGCAGATCCTTATGGGAATGCTTCGCAGCTTCGTCCGGAAAATGCCTCCGTTGTTACAAATCTGAACAGATTCCAGTGGAATGATGAAGCCTGGATGAAGGCACGGAATGAGTGTCCGGATGTGGCAAACAAGCCGATGGCTATCTATGAAGTCCATCTGGGTTCCTGGAAAAAAGAGTATCTTTATCCTGGTGATAAGGATGGCTTTATAGGATACAGACGGCTTGCTGCAGAGCTGGCAGACTATGTGCAGGAGATGGGTTATACGCATGTAGAGCTGATGGGGATCGCTGAGTATCCATTTGACGGTTCCTGGGGATATCAGGTGACCGGATATTATGCACCAACTTCCCGTTATGGGAGCCCGGAAGATTTTATGTATCTGGTCGATTACATGCATGAACGGGGCATCGGAGTTATCCTGGACTGGGTACCGGCTCACTTCCCAAGGGATGAATTCAGCCTCGGACGCTTTGACGGCACGCCTCTGTATGAACATCCGGATTCCCGGCGCGGGGAGCATCCGGACTGGGGGACCTATTGCTTCAATTATGCAAAAACGGAGGTTTCCAATTTCCTGGTTGCGAATGCCCTGTTCTGGCTGGAGAAGTATCATATTGATGGTTTGCGGGTAGATGCGGTTGCTTCCATGCTTTATCTGGATTATGGGCGCCGGGATGGTGCGTGGCTGCCGAATAAAGACGGGGGGAATGAAAACTACGATGCGATCGAGTTTCTCAAGCACCTGAATTCCATCATCCGTCAGCGTCAGCCCGGCACGATGATGATTGCAGAAGAGTCAACAGCATGGCCGAAGGTGACAGGCGAGCCTGAAGACGGCGGCCTTGGTTTTACTTTTAAGTGGAATATGGGCTGGATGCATGATTTTCTGGAGTTTATGCAGTGTGATCCGTTTTTCAGGAAGTACCACCAGAGCCAGCTGACATTCAGCTTTTCCTATGCTTACAGTGAGAAATATATCCTGGTGCTGTCTCACGATGAAGTCGTTCATCTGAAGAAATCCATGATCAATAAAATGCCCGGGACGATGCCGGAGAAATTCGGCAACCTGCGGGTAGGATACGGGTTGATGACCATGCATCCCGGCAAGAAGCTGCTGTTTATGGGGCAGGAGTTTGCACAGATGCATGAATGGAGCGAGGAGATGAGCCTGGAGTGGCATCTGCCGCAGGAGAGGGCAGAACATGCTCAGCTGCAGCTTTATGTAAAGGATCTGCTGCATTTTTACCAGCAGCATGCAGCTCTTTATGAAATGGATGATTCTCCTGCAGGTTTCGAGTGGATCAACGGTGCAGATGCCGAGCATAACATGCTGACATTCTGCCGTCTTACAAAGGACGGGAAGAATAGTCTGCTCTGCCATTTCAATTTCTCCCCGGTTGTTTACGATCAGTTCCGTTCCGGTGTGCCCTGCCCGGGAACCTATCGTGAGGTGTTTAACAGCAATAAGAACGAATATGGCGGGGATGGCCGTCTGAATGAAAAGCCGATTGAAGCGGATAAGATCAATTGGGATTATAAGGAATATTCCATTTCCTATCACCTGGGGGCATTCGGCGTGTGTATTTTCCAGTTTGATTATGTGCACCCTCCTAAGCCGGTTGTGAAAAGGCTGGCAAAGAAAGATGTAAATAAACTGGCAGGTCATTACAAGAAGGTAAAATAACACAATAGATAACGAAGAAAGGATTGCGTATTATTGAAATTGTTTTTAGGGAATAAATGTTTTTCACACCTGCTATTGTCCGGGATGATTCTTCTGCTGCTTCTGTCTGGCTGTTCAAAAGGCGGGAAGAAAGCAGAGGAAACGGCAGTATCCTCTGATACGGAGACTACCATACAGAGCCAGGAGTCTGTTTTTGAAACGGAGTCGGAGCCGGCAGGCTTGCAGATAGAGAATTCTTCGGAAACAGAGGAGAGCATGCTGACAGAAGTGGAAGAGACTGAATCGCAGGAAGAAAAGTCTTTTATTCAAGGAGTTGTTGCCATTGATCCGGGCCATCAGGGCGGTTGGGTAGATATGAGCGGGAAGGAACCGTATGCACCTGGTTCGAGTGAGCTGAAAGCAAAGGCTACTTCAGGTACAAAGGGGAAATATTCCGGAATCTATGAGTATGAGCTGAATCTGGATATCGGCCTGATGCTGGCCAGAGAGCTGCGGCTGCGCGGGTATGAGGTGGTCATGCTCCGCGAGGACAATGATACAGCCATCAGTAACAGTGAACGGGCAATAAAGGCAAATGATTCCGGTGCGGACATTACGATCAGGCTTCATGCAGACGGAGTGGATGATTCCAGTGTAAACGGAGCTTCCATGCTGATTCCGTCGTCCAAAAACAAATATGTAGGCAATCTTCATGAGGATTCAAAAGCCCTGGGTGAGGCTGTCCTGGAGTGTTACTGCGAAGCAACCGGGATGAAAAACAGAGGATTGAGTCTGCGGGATGACCTGACAGGGACGAACTGGAGTAAAATACCTGTTGCCCTGCTGGAAATGGGATTTATGTCAAATGAATCCGATGACAAGAACATGGCGGACGAAGACTTCCGAAGGAAGATGGTACAGGGCATCGCAGATGGGATCGACTTGTATTTTGCAGATCATCCCAGCCAGTCCCAGGGGCTGTCCGGCAGCGCTAAGATCATGAACGATGCTAATAGCGATGATTCTTCCCTGGAAGAGTTCCTGAATGAGCTGGACAATAGTCAGGAAGCATCATCACCTGGTACGGTGAAAGCTGCTGTTGAAAGTATTGCAAGAGATTATACGGACAAAGCGCAGAAGACAGGAGAGACCTGGGCTGTAACGATCACAGATATGTTTGACGGCAGTCAGGCAGATATCAACGGCGATGAGCAGGTAATATCTGCCAGTGTCATAAAAGTTTTCATTATGGCAGCCGTGTATGAAAGGGTCCTGGATCCGGATTCTGAGACGGCAGCCGCTGCTTCAGAGCAGAGTAAATGGAAGAACCTTATCGAAAAAATGATTACAGTAAGTGACAATAACGCAAGCAATACTCTGGTGGAGATGCTGGGGGACGGTGATTTTTCCAAAGGCGCCAAGCTTGTCAATGCGTTTTGTCAGGATCATGGGTACACCAGGACCAGTCTGGGCAGACGTTTTCTGGGAAGCAATGAGAAGGGGGACAATTACACATCTTCTAATGATTGTGCCAGGATTCTGCAGGATATCTACAATAATGCTTTGATCAGTAAAGAGGCAAGCGGTGAGATGCTTTCCTATTTAAAATCGCAGCAGTGGACAAACAAAATACCAAAAGGCATTGAAGAGTTTGACGCCGAGACTGCGAATAAGACAGGGGAGCTTGCGGGAAATACCGGAATATGTGAAAATGATATTGCGATTGTCTGGGGCAGGGAAAATGATTATGTGCTCTGCATTCTTGCCAGCAATCTGAAGAGCGGCAATGAAAAGGCCATTTCCATGATCCGTGACATTTCCAGGACGGTCTATCAGGAGATCGGCCAGTAAACCAGTAAAACCGAGATTAAAAAACAGGTGATGGAGTACGAGTACATGCATGTACACGGTTCCATCACCTGTTTTTATTTCGGGATCATTTCTATATTGATGTCACAGACAGGGCCGATTCCGTCGACTTTTGCCCGGCAGGAATACTGCCACCATCTAAAATAGTAGGGAGTTTGGGGCCTGTCTCTATAGTCTGAATACCAGATCGGATATTTGCCGAGGCTTTCCATATCGAGTGTGAAGGCCTCCCACATCATACTGGCGTAGATCGCTGTGTCATATCCGGCTTTTTCCATCTCGCGGCAGAAAGCCAGAGAGCTGTAGGTAAATTGTCTGTCATCTATATGCAATGTGCGTGATCCGGTTTCAAAGACCCGCTCCGGGTCAAAGACAACCGGGAGCTGGAGCTTGATAGCGTGATCTTTCAGTGTTTTGATGACAAAACGTGCCTCTTCAACGGCCTCTTCATCTGAAATGGCCTGGGAGAAGAAATAAACACCTGTATCCAGGCCGGCAGCCTGTGCGCCTTTGATATTGGTCAGAAAGTTATCATCCGGATTGATAATTCCTTCACTTCCGTAACCCCTAAAGCCAATCCGGATAAAGGCAAAGGAAAATCCGGCTTCCCGGACCTTTTCCCAGTCAATGCTGCCCTGATAGTAGGAAACATCCACACCGAGACGTGAATGGTAGTTTTCGTCCTCATAGCTCATCCTGTTATTGATGAGATTAAAACAGGCAGAATCGTAGGGACAGGCCGGCACATATGGATCTGCGGCTGATTTATACTCGGTCCCGGTGGTATCCGAGAAGGTGTACACCTTCCAGTCAGCCGCGTCAGGGCTGGCTGAAGAATGGTCCGTCCAGGGCTGCAGATAACTGCCATCGGAGGAAGGATGCTTTGTGAAAAAGGAGCAGGCGCACATCAGACATGAAAGAATGAGTACGCCTGCAAGAGTAATCTTTTTTAACATAGTATATTAGTATTGCCGAATGACTGCAGAGGATCGAGTGTGATCCGTATCTTAGTACTGGCTGTCATGCTCTTCGGCGTTGAACATAACTTTCATACCAAGATAACCGAAATACTTATAGAAATCTACGCCTACGAAATCAGCGCAGTCTTTCATCTCTTCAAGCGTTTTAACATCCACGTCAAAGCCGTACTTCATACGATTGGCGTACGCGAGGATTTCTTTTTCACCATGTGTGAAAATCTGCTTCTTGCCGTCACGCTTGGGGGACTCTCTCAGCTCTGTCATGAACGTAGACAGATGCTTCACCATTTCCTGAGGGTCTCCGAAAATGGCAGGATCAATAGCCATGAAGAAATGGCAGGTACCGCCATGACCGTCTACCATGACATGGTTTGAAGTCAGACCGCCTGACAGAATAGCCGTAAAGAGCTCGACTACCATAGCATTACCGTAACCCTTGTGGCTGCCATATACCTGATCCACACCGCCGAGCGGGGAAATACCGCCGCCTGCCCTGTTTTTGATATTATTCAGCACATGTCCGGCATCTGTGCAGGGATCACCCTTTTCATCTGTTCCCCACATTCTGGGAACCGGCTCCTCTGCTTTATTATACATCTCAAATTTTCCCCTGGTTACGATACTGGTTGCAGCATCGAAGAAGAAAGGGTAGGGATCTGCCGGCATAGCAAATGCAACCGGGTTTGTACCCAGCATGGCCTTCTTGCCAAATGTCGGTACAACGATGGCTTCACTGTTTGTGGCGGAAATGCCGATCAGCCCCTGGTCACTAGCCAGTTTTGCGTAGTAACCGGCAATGCCGTAATGGTTGGACTCACGTGCGGATACCATGCCGATCCCGGCGGTTTTCGCTTTTTGGATCGCCAGTTCCATGCAGTAGTGCCCAATGAGCTGTCCCATGCCCTCATGGCCATCTACAACAGCGGAGACAGGAGTTTCCTGTATGATCTCCGGTTTTGCATGCACTTTGATCATGCCGCTCTCAATACCTTTATGGTAGCGGACCAGTCTTTGTGCTCCATGAGACTCGATCCCGTAGATATCCGAAAGGACGAGAACATCGGTGATGATCTTACTTTCTTCCGCCGTAAACCCGAACTTCTGGAATACTTCGTGGCAGAAGTTCACCATGCTGTCAACTTTAACTTTTACATGTGCCATTTGCCAAACCCTTCTTTCCCATACATGATATAACCCTGATATGGCTGAACAATCGGATACAATCAGCCATTCTCACCCATTATAGCAGTATTTTCAGAATCTGTCATTATCATTAAAGACAAAAAAAGGAACGGGATTTCTGTATTTTTCTATTGACTTTTGCGCTTTTAAGTGCTAAACTTTAACGAGTCTAAGTGTAACACTTTAAAGTATAAAAGTGGAGGTTTTGTTTTATGGCGGTGAAAATCATTCTTCTGGTCCTGTTCTTTGCAGTCATGGTCGGAATCGGCATTTATTGCCGGTCTCATGCAGGCAGCGTTAATGGCTTTGTGCTTGGCGGACGTTCTGTTGGTCCCTGGCTCTCGGCATTTGCGTATGGCACATCCTATTTCTCGGCAGTAATTTTTGTCGGATATGCCGGCCAGTTCGGCTGGAAATACGGAATTGCTTCTACCTGGATCGGGATCGGAAATGCGCTGATCGGCTCTTTGATGGCCTGGGCAGTACTGGGAAGACGCACCCGTATCATGACACAGCATCTGGACTCCGCGACCATGCCCCAGTTTTTCGGGAAGAGGTATTCCAGTCAGGCACTGAAGATTGCTGCTTCCGTGATCACTTTCATCTTTCTGATTCCCTATACAGCATCCCTGTATAACGGTCTTTCCAGACTTTTCGGGATGGCGTTCAACATCGATTATTCCGTATGTGTTATTGTCATGGCACTTCTCACCGGGATATATGTCATTGCCGGCGGTTATATGGCGACAGCCATCAATGATTTTGTCCAGGGTATCATCATGTTGTTTGGTATTGTGGCAGTCATTGCGGCGGTACTGGGCAGTCAGGGCGGTTTTATCGCATCTCTGGACGGACTGGCCAGGATCAGTGATCCGGCTGTGTCTGAAACACCTGGTATATTTGCTTCCTTCTTTGGACCGGATCCGCTGAACCTTCTGGGGGTAGTGATCCTGACTTCTCTGGGCACCTGGGGCCTGCCTCAGATGGTGCAGAAATTCTATGCGATCCGCAGTGAAAAATCTATCTCTACCGGTACAGTCGTATCGACGGGTTTTGCGATCGTGGTGGCCGGCGGCTGCTATTTTCTGGGTGGTTTCGGACGTCTGTTCTCAGACCGGATCGATATTTCACAGGGATTTGATGCCATTATCCCGACTATGCTTTCAGGCCTCCCGGACATCCTGATTGCGATCGTGGTTATTCTGGTGCTTTCCGCATCCATGTCCACACTCTCCTCTCTGGTACTTGCTTCCAGCTCGACTCTGACGCTGGATCTGATCAAGGGGACTTTCGTGAAAAAAATGGAGGAGAAGCAGCAGGTCTTTATCATGAGGCTGCTGATCGTGGTCTTTGTCGCCATTTCCGTCGTGATCGCACTGCTGCAGTATAAGAGCAACGTGACCTTTATTGCACAGCTGATGGGTATTTCCTGGGGAGCTCTGGCAGGCGCTTTCCTGGCACCTTTCCTGTACGGACTGTACAGCCGTAAAGCTTCCCCGGCTGCCTGCTGGGTCTGCTTCCTGTTTTCTTCGATCTTCATGATCTACAATATGCTGGCAAGACCGACTCTGCCCGTATTACTGCAGTCTCCGATCAATGCAGGTGCCTTCTGTATGCTTGCCGGCCTGGTCATCGTGCCTGTCGTTTCCGCTTTTACTCCGAAACCTGACAGGCAGCATGTAGATTCGTGTTTCTCCTGTTATGATAAGGAAGTACTTGTTCCGCAGAGCGAAGCACTTGGGCGTGCGGAAAGGAATGGCAGATAGCTCTAAGCTAAGCTCGTGCTGAGGGAGCATAGTTTTAATCGTGCAAAGTATATAATGAAAAAACAAGGAACGGAAATATGATAATTGATTTTCATACCCATGTTTTCCCGGATCTGGTGGCAGCGGGAGCGCTGAAAAAGCTGAGCGCTTTTTCACATACCCGGCCTTTTACCGACGGGACGCAGGCAGGACTTCTGGCTTCCATGGAGGAAGCAGAGATAGATATCAGTGTGATCCTGCCTGTGGCGACTTCACCTGGACAGGTGCCCCGGATCAATGATGGGGCGATCGGGCTCAGCAGAGTGCAGTGGTCTGTGCAGGAGATTCCGGATACCGGGCATGCCGCGAAGAGGGAGAAGAGGCTTTTATCCTTCGGGGCCATGCACCCGTTTTACGAGGATTGGGAAGCGGAACTGGAGCGGATCGCACAGGCAGGTCTTAGGGGGATCAAGATCCACCCGCCTTACCAGGGCGCATGTCTGGATGATGATCGGTATATACGGATCGTGAGAAAGGCCGAAAGCCTGGGGCTTATCACAGTGACACATGCCGGATGGGATATCGGCTTGCCGGACCAGCAGTGGTGCAGCCCGGATATGGCCTGCCGGCTGCTGGAGCAAACCAAAGCGCAGCATCTGGTACTGGCTCATATGGGCGGATGGCGTATGTGGAAAGAAGTGTGTGAAAAACTGGCAGATACTCCCGCGTTTCTTGACACCTCTTTTTCCACCGGCATGCTGGTACCTCTTAAAGATGGTTATTACCAGGAAGAAGATCTGCCGTTAATGGGAAAGGAAGATTTCCTGCACATGGTCGAAGTTTTCAGCCCGAAAAGGCTCTTATTTGGAACTGACAGTCCCTGGAGCGGGCAGAAAGAGTCAATTGAGTGGATGCGGGGACTGCCGATGGAGGAAGAGGCGTCAGATGCCATTTTGGGAAAAAATGCCAAAAGGCTTCTGAGGCTGTAACAATCGAAAAAGCCTGCGGAAAGTCCGCAGGCTTTTCCTTGACCTTTCCGGAGAAAAGGGATATACTGGGAAAAGACTGTTTAGCGGTTTAAAGCCAAAAAGCAAATAACAGGTACATTAATAATATAGAAGAGACAGCAGCGAGAAAGGAATCTGAAAATGCCAATCACGGATTTGTTGGAAAGAAACAGTAAACTATACGGAAATGAAACGGCTCTGGTGGAGATTAATCCGGAGATTACAGAGCCTGCGCATGTGACCTGGAAGGAATATGAGCTGATCCAGCCGACTTCGCATGTGCCTTACCGTCGGTCGATCACCTGGTCGGTGTTTGACGAAAAGGCAAACCGGGCGGCGAATCTGCTGTTGAGCAAGGGGATCCGCAAGGGGCAGAAGGTGGCGATTCTGATGATGAACTGCCTGGAGTGGCTTCCTGTTTATTTCGGGATCCTGAAGACAGGCGCAGTTGCCGTGCCGCTGAATTTCCGTTATACCGCGGACGAGATTGATTACTGTGTTAAGCTTGCGGATGTAGATGTCCTGTTTTTCGGCCCTGAGTTTATCGGCCGTGTGGAGTCGATTGCCGAGGATCTGGGGCAGGAGAGACTGCTCCTGTATGTAGGAGATTCCTGTCCGTCTTTCGCGGATGATTACTATCATCTGGCAGCAAACCAGTCCAGCAGTGCGCCGAAGATCCTGGTGGAAGATGATGACCTGGCAGCAATCTATTATTCATCCGGTACGACTGGATTTCCGAAAGCCATCCTCCATAATCATACAGCTCTGGTGCAGAGTGCGCGGATGGAGGCAATGCATCATGAGACGACCCATGACGATGTATTTCTGTGCATTCCGCCGCTGTATCATACGGGTGCGAAAATGCACTGGTTCGGCTCTTTGTATACAGGAAGCCGGGCAGTACTCCTGCAGGGGAATAATCCCAAATCCATCTTCCGGGCTGTATCCCGGGAGGGCTGTACGATCGTCTGGCTGCTGGTCCCCTGGGCGCAGGATATCCTGGCAGCACTGGATCGAGGGGATCTGAAGATCGAGGATTATCATCTGGACCAGTGGCGGCTGATGCATATAGGGGCGCAGCCCGTCCCGCCTTCGCTGATCAAGCACTGGTTTTCCTACTTCCCGCATCATAAATATGATACCAATTACGGCCTGTCTGAGTCCACCGGCCCGGGATGTGTCCATCTTGGTATGGAGAATGTCCATAAGGTCGGCGCGATCGGGGTGCCGGGTTATGGCTGGAAGACAAAGATCGTAGGTGATGATGGTGAAGAGGTACAGAGGGGAGACGTTGGTGAGCTTTGTGTAAAGGGACCCGGTGTCATGCTGGAGTATTATCATGACCCGGAGGCGACAGCCGAGACGATCAAGGACGGATGGCTGTATACCGGGGATATGGCAAAACAGGATGAAGACGGGTTTATCTTCCTGGTAGACCGGCGCAAAGATGTTATCATTTCCGGCGGTGAGAATCTGTACCCGACCCAGATCGAGGCCTTCTTAAGTGCAAACCCGAAAATCCACGATGTGGCTGTCATTGGTACGCCCGACAAGAGACTGGGCGAGATCGCAACGGCAATCATCCAGGTAAAAGCCGGAATGGAGCTGAGCGAAGATGAAGTAAACCATTTCTGTCTGGATCTGCCGCGTTACAAGCGCCCTAAGAAGATCATTTTTGCAGATGTACCGCGGAATGCAACCGGCAAGATTGAAAAGCCGAAGCTTCGCGAAATGTACTGCGGCGTCCGTCTGGTAGAAGAGCAAAGCCGGAGCTAAGCAGGCCGTACCTGCTGTAAACGGAATAAGCAGCATTCTGAAGACGAACTTATTGAAGCAGGATAGAAAATGGCGGCAGGAGAATTGTTTCTGCCGCCGATTCCTTCCAATAACGGTGAATTCCTGAATCTGGAAGGGAATATCATGACTGTGAGAAATGGGTAAAGAGGTATACCATGACGATTTTTGAATTCTTTACTTTGATGGGCGGTGTAGGACTGTTTTTATATGGCATGAGTGTCATGTCTTCCGGCCTGAGAAGTGCAGCCGGGGATAAGATGCATGATATTTTGGAGAAAGCGACGGCCAACCGTTTTCTGGCAGTGCTGGTTGGTATTCTGGTCACGCTTTTGATCCAGAGTTCATCCGCAACGGATATGATGGTCATCAGTTTTGTCAATTCGGGATTGATGACACTGGCACAGGCAATCGGCATCATCATGGGGGCGAATATCGGTACTACGATCACTGCCCAGATTACAGCATTTAACCTCGGCGCTTATGCTCCGATGCTGCTGTTTATCGGCGCAGCTATGTTTCTGTTCCTGAAAGCCAGGAGAGTGCAGGCTATAGGCAGTGTTATCATGGGTTTCGGTATGCTGTTTTTCGGTATTTCGGTAATCAAGGGGGCAATCGTACCCCTGTCCGAAAGTCCGGCATTCATTTCTTTCCTGACGCAGCTGGAGAATCCGGCGATTGCCGTACTGTTCGGTGTTCTGTTTACGGCACTGCTTCAGAGTTCTTCCTCGTCTGTAGTCATCTTTCAGGCCTTTGCAATGCAGGGACTGCTAAGTCTGGAAATGACGGTGTATCTGGTGATCGGTGCAGCCATCGGATCGGTTACTCCGAATTTGCTTGCGTCCCTGACAACCAATCGGAATGGGAAAAGGACGGCTGTTTTAAATCTGCTGTTTAATCTGATACGGGCAGCAATCATTATCCTGCTTCTGAATCTTTGCCCGCCATTCCTGACGTTCATCAAAAACCTGACACCCGGCAGTATCGGCCACCAGGTGGCCAATGCCCATACGATCTTTGCGATCCTGGCTGTTTTGGTTGAGCTGCCTTTTGCCGGAGCAATTGTAGCTCTTTCCCAGAAGATCGTTCCGATCCTCCCCCAGGAGAGCAAGAAAGAAGAAGACAGGAAGCTGCAGTATATGGTGCAGACGAGCAAGATGCCTTCCTCTGTGGCATTGATGCAGGCAAGGCTTGAGATTGCCCGGATGGGAAAGATTGCACGGGACAGTCTGCTGGATGCGATCAACTGCTTCTTTACGATGGATGATAAACTGGCTGAAGTCGTCCTTGAGAGCGAGGACACAGTAGATATCCTGACTGCCAAAATCCAGGAACGTCTGATTGCTCTGCGTTCAATGGAGTATTCTCCGAAAGTCAACCAGCAGATATCGCAGATGCTTCTGGTTACATCGGATATCGAACGAATATCTGATCATGCGGAAAATATTGCAGAATATGAGCAGCAGTATAAGGCCCGTAAGGGTGTGATCACTGAGGCAGGTTTGGCCGAGCTGAGAGAATTGGCAGAAGCTGCCATGCGTTCGGTCGATGTTTCCCTGGAGATTTTTGCCCAGGAAAAATATGAGGATCTTCCGGAGGCTGCACGGTTAGAGCAGGAGGTCGATGATATCCAGGAGAAAATTGTGAATGCGCATATCAAGAGGCTTATGGAGACCAGCTGTGATCCGTTAGGCGGAGTAATCTATACCGATATGACGACTGATTTGGAGAGATGCTCTGACCATGCAATGAATATTGCAGAAGCTTTGGCGCCGGAGACAGAGGAAAGCACTGAATAACCTGCACAGGAATGTCATGAAAAATCACCGGAATACGGCATTTAGCGTCCTTTACTTTCCTGCGCTAGTGTGATAGAATCAGAAAATATTGGTGATTTCCGACACTCTGCATTTTAAGAGTGCGCAATTACCTGTTTGATTAAGAAATGAAATAAGGAGATAATGACGATGAAACAACTGATGCTTGGCAACAAGGCGGTGGCGAGAGGCCTGTATGAGGCCGGCTGCTGCTTCGTCTCCAGCTATCCCGGTACTCCCAGTACGGAGATCACCGAAGAAGCTGCAAAATATGATGAGATCTATTGTGAATGGGCTCCCAACGAGAAGGTTGCCATGGAGGCCGCATTCGGTGCTTCGCTGGCCGGGAAGCGTTCTTTCTGCGGTATGAAGCATGTAGGACTGAATGTTTCGGCGGATCCTCTTTTCACGATGTCCTATACCGGCGTACATGCCGGGATCGTGATCGGTGTGGCAGATGATGCCGGTATGCATTCTTCCCAGAATGAGCAGGATTCCAGGAATCATGCGATTGCGGCAAAGCTTCCTATGCTGGAGCCATCCGATTCGGCGGAATCCCTGGAGTTTACAAAGATTGCCTATGAGCTGTCAGAGCAGTTTGACACCCCTGTGCTTCTGAAAATGTGCACCAGAGTCTCTCATTCACAGTCAGTTGTGGAGCCCGGCGAGAGAGTGCTGCCTCCGGTGAAGCCGTTTGAAAAGAATATTCCCAAATATGTTATGATGCCCGGTATGGCTAAGAAGCGTCATCCCATCGTGGAAGAGCGTACAAAAGCGCTGGCCGAGTGGGCTGAGACGGCTCCGGTCAACCGTGTGGAGATGGGCGGCAGGCAGATGGGCATTATCACCTCGTCCACTTCCTACCAGTATGTGAAAGAAGTCTTCGGCGATACGGTTTCCGTGCTGAAGCTGGGTATGGCTAACCCGCTTCCTGAAAAACTGATCCGTGATTTTGCAGACAAGGTCGAAAAACTGGTAGTGGTCGAAGAGCTTGACCCGGTTATTGAAAATTTCTGCAGGAGGCTGGGCCTTACTGTTACAGGTAAAGATGTTCTTCCGATACTGGACGAGTTCTCTCAGTCGATCGTTGCGAAGGCTCTTGGCGGCGAAGTGCATGATGGCGTGGAGCTGGAAGATGTGATTCCTCTAAGGCCGCCGGTCATGTGCGCAGGATGTCCCCACAGAGGACTATTTTACGCAATCAAGAAGAATAAGTGCAATGTTCTGGGCGATATCGGCTGCTATACACTTGGTGCGCTGGCACCGCTCAGTGTGATCGATATGACATTGTGTATGGGTGCATCCATCAGCGCGATCCATGGTTTTAATAAGGCAGGCGGCGATGTAAAGCCGACCGTAGCTGTCATCGGAGATTCGACCTTTATCCATTCCGGTATGACAGGTCTGGCCAATGTAGCATACAACCAGTCTAATTCCACGATCATCATCCTGGATAATTCCACGACCGGTATGACCGGCCATCAGCAGAATCCGACGACAGGCTACAATATCAAAGGTGACCCGTCCGGAAAGATTAATCTGGAAGCCCTTTGCAAAGCCATGGGAATCGAGCGTGTCCGTGTGGTCGATCCGTATAATCTGAAGGAATGCGAAGAGGCGATTGCGGAGGAAGTAAAGGCAGACGAACCGTCTGTGATCATATCCCGCAGGCCGTGTGCTCTCCTGAAGACCGTCAAACACAAGGCACCTTTAAAAGTAGATCCTGAGAAGTGCAGGAGCTGTAAAGTCTGTATGCAGATCGGATGCCCGGCCATCTCCATGAGGGAGGACGGTGCCCATGTAGACGCAACACAGTGTGTGGGCTGCGGCGTTTGCGAGCAGCTGTGCAAATTTGAAGCTTTTGAAAGTACCCAGAGCAGTGGAAAGTGAGGTGGACCCGGCATGAAAACAAAGAATGTAATGATCGTAGGCGTAGGCGGGCAGGGGTCTCTTCTGGCAAGTAAGCTGCTGGGGCGGCTTCTTCTGGATGAAGGATACGATGTGAAGGTATCAGAGGTGCATGGTATGTCCCAGCGCGGCGGAAGCGTCGTGACTTATGTGCGTTATGGGGACAGGGTTGCTTCCCCCATCATTGACAGGGGAGAGGCAGACTATATCGTTTCCTTTGAGCTGCTGGAGGCGGCCAGGTGGCTGCCTTATCTGGCACCGGATGGCCAGATCGTTACCAATATCCAGCAGACCGATCCTATGCCGGTCATCACCGGAGCTGCGGTCTATCCGGATAATCTGGTAGAAAAAATGCTTGCAAAAGGGGCAAAAGTGGATGCAATGGACTGTCTGAAGCTGGCCGCACAGGCCGGATCCGTGAAGGCAGTGAACCTGGTCCTGATGGGCAGGCTTTCCCATTATTTTGACATCTCAGACGAGGCTTGGGACAAAGCAATCAAGGCCTGCGTCCCTGAAAAATTCCTGGAGCTTAACCGCAAGGCGTTTGCTCTTGGGAAAGGGGAGTAAGCCTTCCTGAAAGGAAGGTTTGATGTGAAAAGAAAGGAAACAGGAAGGCTTGTTACCGGTCATCTGCATGTGGGGAGGCAGACTTCGGCTTATGGGGAGGGCGCTTAGGCTGCCTGGCCCGAGTGAATCTGTGGATGACCAGAGAAAGGAAGGACAATGGAAAGATATTACCAGGAGAGTATTGAGTGCGCTCCGCGCGAGGAACTGGATAAGATCCAGGATGAGAAGCTGCTCAGCCAGGTACGGCATGTTTGGGAAAATGTGCCGTATTACAGAAAGAAGATGGAGAAAGCCGGCGTGACGCCGGAGGATATTCAGTCAAAAGATGATCTCCATAAGCTTCCGTTTTTGTCCAAAGCAGATCTGAGGGAGGCGTATCCTTATGGCCTGATGGGGAAGCCCCTCAAGGAATGTGTAAGGATCCAGTCTACTTCCGGCACAACCGGGAAGCGTGTGGTTGCTTTCTACACGCAGGAGGACATTGATCTCTGGGAAGAGTGCTGTGCCAGGGCAATCGTAGCGGCTGGCGGGACAGATGAAGATGTCTGTCAGGTTTCTTATGGTTACGGTTTGTTTACGGGCGGTCCGGGATTAAATGGCGGAAGCCACAAGGTAGGCTGCCTGACGATTCCGACCTCTTCGGGTAATACTGAGCGCCAGATCATGTTCATCAAGGATCTGAATGCTACCATTCTTTGCTGTACTCCTTCCTATGCAGCTTTCCTTGGGGAGACCATGAAGGAAATGGGCATGAGCCCGGAGGACATTCCTCTAAAAGCGGGTATTTTCGGGGCAGAAGCCTGGAGCGAGGAAATGCGCCGCGATATCGAGCAGACGCTGGGTATTAAAGCCTTTGATATCTATGGTCTGACAGAACTCTCCGGGCCTGGTGTGGCTTTCGAGTGCTCTGAGCAGAACGGCATGCATATCAACGAGGATCATTTCATTGCGGAGATCATCGATCCGGATACCGGAGAGGTGCTGCCGGATGGAGAACAGGGAGAGCTGGTTTTCACATCTATAGACAAGAAAGCTTTCCCTATGATGCGTTACCGTACAAGGGATATCTGTACACTATCCCATGAGAAGTGTTCCTGCGGACGTTCTTTTGTCAAGATGGCTAAACCGCGCGGCCGTTCCGATGATATGCTGATCATACGAGGTGTGAATGTCTTCCCGTCCCAGATTGAGACGGTACTGCTCAACCATGGATATCCGGCAAATTATCAGATCATTGTTGACCGTGTGAATCAGACTGATACACTGGATGTTCATGTGGAGATGACACCTGAGATGTTTACCGATAATATCGGTGAGATTGAGCAGATGCAGAAAGGTCTTGTGGATGGTTTGAAGTCGATGCTGGGCATCAAGGCAAAAGTGACCCTGGTAGCTCCGAAGTCTATCGTACGAAGCGAAGGCAAGGCTGTACGTGTCATTGACAAACGTAAGATCTGACCGGGATCAGAAAGGAGGAAGGACCTTATGAGTATCAGACAGATTTCTGTGTTTTTGGAGAACAGGCCGGGTATGCTGGAGGGTATGACCCAGCTGCTGGCGGAAAACGGGATTGATATGAGGGCTCTGTCCCTGGCTGAGACAGAGGGTTTCGGGATCGTCCGGATCATTGTGGATGATGTCTATGAAACGATGACGGTCCTGAAGGACGGCGATTTTGTCGCGAAACTGACACCGGTCATTGCAGTGGCGATTCCGGATGAGCCGGGCGGCCTGAATCATGTTTTGCGTACCCTGAAAGCTGCAAATATCAATATTGAGTATATGTATGCTTTCCTGGGAGGCAAGAAACAGGATCAGGCGTATATGATCTTCCGTGTGCATGATGAGAAGACCGCAGCTGATGCCCTGAAGAAAGATGGGATCCGGATGGTCGAGCAGGAGGAGATCTCCGAGCTGTAGGGAAATACACATATAAGATATAACCTATCAACAGAAAAAGAGCCGGGAGCCGTTTATGAAGCGGTTCCCGGCTCTTTTTCTGTGCCTTTGTCCGGCAACGCGGATTACTTGCCCCGGGAGGCACAAGGCAGCAAAAAGTATCGGGCTGGCAGCGAAAGCAAAGGCTGTCGATAATTGCAGGCGTATTTGTAAAATTGTCGAAAATTATCGGAAAATAGAGAAAAAATGTGAAATAAATCAGAGAAAAAAGATTGAATTTCAGGTCAAAAGAATTATACTAGAAACCACGCTGAATACTTACCGGAATTTTATAGCGGCAGAGGAGGTTTTGGACCATGGCGGAAAAAGCGGCAGTGATCCTATTTGTATCGCTAATGGCCGGATTCGATCTTGTCTGGTACCGGATCCCGAATCTGTGCATTGCAGCAGGAGCGATTGTATTTGCTTTTATGAGGATCCGGGGCGGTGGTACAGATGCTGTCCTTCCGGTTTTTCTGGGAATGATACTGCCTTTTATGATCTGTCTCCCTTTGTTTGCGCTTTCCATGATCGGGGCAGGGGATGTCAAGCTTTTGATGGTGCTGGGGATCTTTGCCGGCCCTGAAGGTATTATCCGGGTCATGTTGTATGCATTATTTCTGGCGGGAGCGGCTGCCGCAGTCAGGGTGGTGTTGTGGGAAATCGGTGTATTCCGGGCATTTTATCTTATGGATTACGCAAAAGAAATGGTGAAGTATCTGTGCTCATCCGTAAAGATACATAACAGGGGAAGCTGCACGGTCGGACAGAAGAAAAAATCCTGGCCGCCGCCCTATATCCGTGAAACAGATATTCAGGAAAGGAAACCCTGGCTGATGCATTTGTCTGTCCCGGTTGCAGGAGGTCTGCTGCTATATCTCCTGACTGCATAATGCACTTTCCGGACGGGATCCGGATCTGCCGGTCTGATTGTCCGGCTGCAGGTCAGATTAATACCGGACAGGTAGTGGGGAGGAGAGCTGTATGAAAAACTTTGTTTTAACTCTGCTGGACCGGGAATCTGCATATGCTTCCAGACTGGCCGGATATATCGGGGGACATCCCGGATCTCCATTTCAGGTAAAGCTTTTTCTGGAGCATCCGGCAGCGGATGAGGATGTGAGATCCTGTGACATTGCTGTCCTGACATCATCACTCCAGGATGTATACGGAGGCGTTTTTGGGGATAAACCGGTTCTGGTTCTGGATGAAGATGGGAGTCTGGGAGAAAGTGTCCGCTTTCAGACCTACAAATACCAGTCCGCCGAATCAATCTACCGCAAGCTTTTGGATATCTGTATTGAGAATGGGAACAAACAGATCCGGTCAAGAGGAGGGCGGAATAAGGATTTTCGGCTGATTCTGCTATATCTTCCGCAGCCATCGCAGGAAAATAACCAGCGCCTACGGGAATGGATCAGGCGAGCTTCAGGCAGACGCAGGCTTTTGTATGTCGATCTGGAGCAGGTACCCTCTCCACTGGTATCTTTCCGTGCACAGGATCCGGAGCATAAGAGTTTTTCGGATGTCGTTTACTATCTGAAACAGTACAGCGGAAATCTGGGAGCCAGAGTTGCTGCTATGGCAGTGAGGGACACTTTCGACAGCATTCTGCCTCCCGATTTGGCGAGTGATGTGTATCATCTGACAAAAGAGGATTGGGAAAAACTGATCCTGGTCCTGCGGGAGGAAACGGAATATGAGCAGCTGCTCCTGGATTATGGCTGCGGGGTGCCTCCGGCAAGTGTGCTGGGATGCTGTGATGAAATACTCGTTTTTTCTGCAGGAAGCAAATGGGAAGAGGATCTTTCATCCAGGTACCGGTTGATCCTTGAGAGAATTGGCAGGAACGGCCTGGATGAAATCCTGCATACAGTAAAAATCTGAAGAGGAGGAAATGGTTATGATGGATCTGATGAAGAGGTTTATCTGGGAGGAGCAGGCGGTAGGTGTCGTAGAGATCATCCTGATTCTGGTAGTATTGATCTCGCTTGTAGCCATCTTTAAGAAACAACTGACGACATTAGTCAACAACATTTTCAAAAAGATCAATTCCAATAGCAGTAAGATATGACAGAGGTACAGGTATACAGATACAGGGCAGGAGGTGTGATCACTGTATATCTGAGCCTCGTGATCCTCCTGTTTGTTTCTGTCATTCTTGTTTGTATGGAGTCAGCCCGTGTGGCGGTACTTCAGACAAGTGCCGAACGATATGCAGACATGGCTGCAGAAATGACATTTTCAGCCTATGTGCGTCCACTGGCCAGGCGGTACGGTATTTTTGTGCTGGATCCGGGTGAAGGAGGCCGCGTGGAAGACATTTTTGAGGATTGTCTGAAGCTGAATCTGCTGGAAAACAAGGAAAATACCGGAAGGCCCTTCGCCTTATACGGTCAGGATGCAGATGTCAGGCTTCTTTCTTCTTCGAAGCTGAAGGACAACAAATGGGATGCTCTTTACGAGCAGATACGGCGCAGTGAGCTGTATGCACTGGGCGAAGATGGGCTTGGGGGCATGCTCTCCTTTCTGCGTACCGGGGAGCTGTCAGAGGCAGGAAAACTGAATGAGAAGGTGCAGGATACGGTAAAAGAAAAAGAGGAAGCAGCAAAAGAAGAGAAAAAATCAGCAGAGGAAGAGAAAAAGGAAAAAGAGCAGGAGGAGACGGCCAAGGACAAAAAAGAGCAGGAGGTAAAAGAGCAGGAAGAAGAGAAAAAGGAGGAAGGGACGGATCCGCGCCCCGGCATTACCCGCTGGCTGAAAAGCGGTTTGCTGGAACTGGTTATGGGAGATGCAGCCGTTTCTTCCAGGACCATCAGTTTGTCCGGATGTTCATATAAAACAGGGAAAAGCCGCGGCCTTTCGATGGTCAGGGATTTTGGATCTTCCCGTTCCCTTCAAAAAAGCCTCGGGAACAGCAGTCTGGAGAAGATGATGGATGAGGAGGACGATGCTGCAGACGCAGAAAGCCTAACCTCGGATCATGCCGGGAAAAAGAGCAGGCAGATGCTTCTGAACCTGTATATTCTGGATAAGTTTACTTCTCTAACGGAAGGAGTAAAGGAAGGAGGAGACCATGTCCTGAAGTATGAAGTGGAGTATATTCTGTACGGCAGCAGGAGTGACCGGGTAAATCTGGAGAATACGATCATGTCTCTTTGTGCTCTTCGGACAGCTCTGAATCTTGCCTGGCTGTATACAGATGGCGGGAAAACTGCGCAGGTTTCCCGGGCAGTGTCTTCATTTGCTGCTTCAGCACTCCCCGTAGCGGGAGAACTGATTGCCCTTCTGGTAATGGCCTGCTGGGCCGGGGCAGAGGCGGTTATAGATTGCAGCGCATTGGTGGATGGGAAAAAGATTCCAATCTGGAAAAGTGATGCGAGCTGGCAGCTTTCCTTCTCGGCACTGACCAATCTGGCCTCTGAGGGCGGATCGCCCGGGAGTTTTGCAAAAGGGTCTTCACATGGACTTACCTATAACCAGTACCTGCTGCTCCTGCTGATCTCCAGAGCATCGACAAAGAAGGTCATTCGTATGCTGCAGTTGATGGAGAAGAATGTACAGCTGGAGAGCGGATATGAAAAATTCAGTCTGAAAAGATGCCTGACAGGGGCGGTGTTTGGCGCAAAGGTGAGCATAGCTCCACG
>CADBQK010000369.1 GCA_902796775.1 uncultured Lachnospiraceae bacterium | reverse complement strand
TGTCCGAAGCCGTTATAGCTCACATCCACCCAGTTCCCCGGCACGATCCTCTGGATAGCATGATGATCCATCAGCCCCCTGGATGCCACATAGATAAAACTGGCTGCGGTATTGGGAGCATGCTCCGGCAGCAGCTCAATCACAATTCTTCTGCCATTTGCCATATGCAGGATTGCTTTTGGATTCATTATCGCTGATCCTCCTGTTTCTCATACCTTTTCTCACAGCTCCTCAGTGCCTCTGGGACATGTTGTCATATGTCTCGCAGAACCGGGCCGCGAAGGATGGTTCCATACCTGCTGCATGCAGGTGAGAGACGTCACCGATGCGCAAGGTGCGGAAAACCGCAATACCCTTTTCCCGCTCCTCCGTAACTACCTCTGTCACTGACGTGGGCGCTGTCACCAGGGTGTGCCAGAGAAAGAATGGGGAAACATTCCAGAGCCGTGACAGAAATACGCAGGTGATCCCGAAATGGCAGAAAAATGTGTATGTTTCTTCATTTGCTTTTTCTGCGCGGTAATATATCCCATCCTTAACATAACCGCGCTCTGCCAGAAACGCATCAAAGCTGCCTGTCACATAATCATATACCTTCTCAAAATCAGAGACTTCAGCCACCTCAGACTTCCGCCAGTTTCCCGTCTGGGCCATGTAATACTCAGGATGAGCGATATAAAAAGAGGGATACATATCCCAGGGGACATGGCGTCGATTGTCGTTGTCATGGCTCATAGCGCTTGGTGAAAAGGCGTTTCCCAGTTCCGGTGATACCTGATCCAGCTCCAGCCTCACCGGGAACTCCTCCAGCCAGTCCAGGATCCTCTCCGGCTGCTGTGTCACCCTGAGCGATGGCGCTGCCGTATCCCGGGCTCTGCCGAGCGGCGACACATAGATTTCCCCCGGATGCATCTGCCGGATCTGTGCCGCCAGAGCATCCGCCTCCCTTCTTCCTGTTTCTGTCAGAGAATCGATTGAATAATCCGGCTCTCCGTGCCGGATAAAAAGCAGCCTCATCTTAGCCTCCGTTTTACAAATGATCAAATGATCTGCATCACTCTATGATCTGCAGTTCCTTTGGAAATCTGTTGAGCCGTTCCACCCCATCTTCTGTCACCAGCACAAGATCCTCGATCCGCACCCCTGTATCGCCAGCCAGGTAGATGCCGGGCTCGATGGAAAAAATCATACCGGGCTGTGCTTCCCAGGTATTCGTATTGGAAACAGATCCGTACTCATGCGGTGTCATACCGATAAAGTGTCCCAGACGATGGTTGAAATACTGGCCATAGCCTGCCTCTGTAATGATGCTCCTCGCGCTGTCATCGATATCCTTCAAAACAACCCCGGGAGCTATTTTCTCTTCTGCAGCTTCACTTGCTTTACGGACAGTTTCATAGAGTGAACGGCAATGCTCACTGACTTCCTTGTAATAGAATGTCCGGGTCATATCCGAGCAATACCCATCCTTCTTGCAGCCCACATCAAACAGCACACAATCTCCTGGCCTGACAACCGTATCATCCGGCTCATGATGCGGATCTGCCGCATTTGCACCGAAGGAAACGATGGGAGGAAATGAGTATCCTTCCGCTCCCAGATCCAGATAGATATGCAGCATCTGATTTGCCACCTGCCGCTCTGTTACGCCCTCATGAATCAACGTCTTAAACTTTGCCATTGCCTGATCATTGATCCGGGAAGCAACGCGCATCTTTTCCTGTTCATCCGGAGCTTTCACGCCTCTGGTCAGATCGACCACTTCAGAGGCATTTACATATCCGGATGCAGCTCCCAGTTCCATCAGGGGAAGCAGCACGCTCGCCATCAGATCCTTATCCACCCCCAGGATCTTCTCATGGTCCGTATACGCTGCTACCATAGAAGGCACATCGTCCGTATCTGTATACCATACTATCTTCAGACCGGTATCCTCCCGAATACGGAACAGCCTGTTCAGGAAAAATACATGCTCACCATTTGTTTTTAAAAGCAGTCCGTAGAAGCGCTCAAAGGGTTCATTCCAGACCTCGATCAGATAATAGATCGACATCGGATCCGTTACCAGGACCTGCTCCAGCCCCTGCTCCTCCATAGCTGCCAGAACCCTCTTTACTCTTGCTTCACTCATATTAGTCTTCTCCTTTTCTGCTATACAAGCTGTTGTCTGTCTCTGATGATAACGTGAAAAAACGCGAAACGTTGGAATCGGGTATATGGGTGAACTAAACCACAGTATATCCCCAATTCCGATCGTTTCGCATTTTCGTTATATTTGATGCACTAACCAGAAGCCTTTTTACGGATTATTCCACGTTTCAGGCTAGAATTGTTTCCTCAGTTTCGGATCGAGCAGATCCCTGAGTCCGTCGCCGATAAAATTC
>CADBQK010000368.1 GCA_902796775.1 uncultured Lachnospiraceae bacterium | reverse complement strand
TACACATACAGCAATATGGACGATCTGATCGAGGTCTGTGTCGGCCATATGGCAAATGAGGACTTCAGCGAAGATGCCGCCCGCTCTTATATGAAACAGCTCCTGCCTACCCTGGATTACTGGAAGAGATATGAGGAACTCAGTGACGATGGGCAGTTTGAAGCTTTTAAAAAGCAGCTGATGGAAGAAATAAACGATCTCCATATTGAAGGCATGCCAAAGGTAGAAAAGCTGAATGCTCTTGTCGGCAAATACGTTAATATGGAATACCGGCTTCCAAACGGCCGGATCGTGAAATTCCTGGATGACCAGACGACTTACCTGGGAAATCAGCTGGAACCGGAATTCGGCGGTGATCGGTGCTTTGGTGTCCTCGCGAACATGGACTTCATACTGGTCTGCACATATGAAGAAGACGGAGCCAATCCGGAACTCGTAATCTATAAGAAAAGATAGCGGTTTTGATCTGCAGCATCAAAGATCCGCAGCAGCAAAACACCTGCAGCAATCCGGGCTTTCCAAAGCCGGCACCCGCCGGCCTTGGGGAGCTTTTTTGCTTTATTCAGACCAGTCTGTCAGTGTAAATGCTGTAGAAGCTTAAGGGAAATTATGCTATAATGGAAGCAGTTTTGAGCTGAAACATGGAAACAGATAAATGAAAGCAAAAAACCATAATCCCAAACCGGGAAACAGTTCCGCTTCCCTGATTGGATGAACTGTCCTGATTAGAGAATCTGTCTTGAGCAGAGGATTTGCCCTGGTCAGATATACTCTTCTGATCAGATGACCGGTGCGGATTTTAAGGAGAATCACTCGAATATAAGGGATAAAGTAAATGGATATGACAGGGGAAGGAGGCTGAGAGAGTAGTATGTACCAATGCCCGAACTGCAGCGCAGGATTGCGCTATGACATCAAAACAGCAAAGCTCCACTGTGATTTCTGCGAAAGCAGCTTTGACCCGTACAGCATCGATAAGGAGAAGGATGCACAGGAGTCCCGGGACTCATCCGGCGAGTTTGATGCAGTCGTTTTCAGATGCCCCCAGTGCGGGGCGCAGATCATTTCCAGCGATGAGACGGCCGCAGCCTTCTGCAATTACTGCGGAGGCTCTACGATCCTGACCGGAAACATGCGCGGGGAAAAACGCCCGGATCGAATCATTCCGTTCAAGCTGGATAAAGAGGACTGCAAGGAGATCTACAGGAAACGGATCCGCCGCTTCCATTTCGCTCCCAAAAGCTTTCTTGAGCCGGATCACCTGGATAAGATGACCGGCATCTATATGCCCTACTGGATCTACGACGTCAAGATGAATAACAGGAATACTCTGCGTTCGACGCATGACCGGCGTAAGGGGGATTATATCTATCACGATCATTACGATATGACAGTGGATACAGACCTGACATACTCCGGAATATCCTACGATGCTGCCAGCGATTTTGCCGATGATATCAGCGAGCAGATCGCTCCATTCAACGTAAAGGACTTCGAGCCTTTCACGCCGTCCTATTTGTGCGGCTTCCATGCGGATATCCAGGATCTGCCGGCCGATGTATATCAGGAAAAAGCGGTTTCTTTTGCAAAAGAAGAGACCGTAAATCGGATGAAGGATTTATTCGACAAAACATCCAAAGGCAAAAGCGGTTCGCCTGAGGAGGCGCAAACCCGGGTCACTGCCGGTGAGACCGTAAAGAAAACCGGCCTCTTTCCCGTCTGGTTCCTTACCTGGCGAAAAGATGACCGGGTTGCCTATGCTGTTATCAACGGGGAGAATGGGCGTATCAGCGTAGATCTTCCGGTAGATATCCGCAAATACCTGCTTCTGGTTGCGATTCTGACCGTTCCGCTCTTTTTCGCCCTGGAATCATTCCTGGCTCTGACAGCAATTACAGGTATGTTCCTGGTTATGTTTATCGCCCTGATCACCGTCCTGGTCTACAAAGGGGTATGCACCGATGTCCGAAACAAAGACGAGAAGGTGGGAGATGCCGGTTTCCAGCGAAGGAAATCGCTCCGGATGGAAGAGGAGAGACAGCAAAAGCTGAGAGAAGAGGAGCTTAAGGCCGGGGCCATGTTTGCCTCCGATCAGGAGGCGGAAGGTCAGGAGTTTGCAGGTCAGGGCTTTGCAAATCAGGAGGCTGCGGCTGCAGGTCAGGAGCTTTCAGGCAAGATGCCTGCGGGTCAGATGCCTGCAAATAGGAGCAGTAAGAGCAATAAGAAAAAATATAAAAAGAAAAACACCATACCTAAGAAACCGCCGCTTACTTCAAGACAGAAGATGCAGCAGTTTTTTGTGCGGATATGCCTGATCGTACCTGCGGTGATCGGAGGTCTGTACACCTACCTCTGGATGCACGATGTAAAAACATTCAGCCTGCTGGCTATCCCTGCCGGACTGCTGGGCTTATATGTTATGTATTCATCCAGTGACGAGACCGGTGTCGATCCCAAAGGGGAGCCGGACTCCCTGCGGGTTCTGAAGGAGACCTTTTATATACCGGTCATTGCCCTAGCAGGATGTATCGCCGGATTTCTGGACCTGCCATCCGATGGACTCTTCTACGGATTGACCATCCTCATGCTGGTTCAGACCTGTCTGACTTTTATTTCGATGATACGCAAATACAACATGCTCGCCACCCGGCCGATGCCGTACTTTGAGAGAAGCGGAGGTGATGAACGTGCGTAAAACAATGCATATCATCTCATCCAGGCTCAGATTCAGCAGGATCGTTCTCTTTACTGCAGTCTTTGCAGCTCTGCAGCTGCTTGTATTGGCGGCGCCCGGCCGGAGTACCTTTGCTGCTCAGGATGCCAGAACAAATCCGGATACCGGATTTGGCGTGCGGATTGAGGATAATGCTTCCCTCCTGCAATCCGGAGAGGAAACAGAGCTCATCGAGCATATGTATCCGGTGACGCAGTACGGACACGCTGCCTTTGTTACGACCACAGATGCCGGAGGAGTCTCAACGGCTTCCTTTGCGAAAGATTGTTATCAAAACCTGTACGGATCCGAATCCGGCGCGCTTTTTGTCATTGATATGGACAACCGCTATGTCTATCTTTACTGCAAAGGGGAAGTCTATAAGATCATAAGCAAGAGCTACGCCAATACCATCACGGACAATGTATTCCGCTATGCACGCAGCGGGGCATACGGCGAATGTGCGATCCATGCCTTTGACCAGGTCAGCGCAAAGCTGGCCGGGGAGAAAATCGCCCGCCCCATGAAACATATCACCAATCTGCTCCTTGCCATTGTACTGGCGATGGGCCTTTGCTACTTCATTATCCGCAAAACCGGACGGAGCAAAGCACCCAAAAGGAAAGAAGTACTGGAAATGCTTGCCATCACAGGCGCCGGCCTGACGAACCCTGTGATCCGCGGAGCAGGATCGACCCGCACTTATTCTCCGAGAAAAAGTTCCAGCGGCGGCGGCGGAGGCTTCCGCGGCGGCGGAGGCGGTGGAGGAGGAGGCGGTGGCGGCGGCCACAGTTTCTAAATCAGCAGTATTTTTTCTGATCATATGACGCTAATTGCTACGTTATGAAAGATATAATAAACAAAAAAAAGAAAAGTCATAGCAGGGTCCTGGAGCGCTATAATGGCCTGAAGCTCGGGTGGCTGCAGGACTCCCTGCATTTCATCGCCCTGCTGGCAGCAATTTTCCTGCTGTTCCGCTTCGGCATCGGTCTGGCTCTGGTCAGCGGAGATTCGATGCTCCCCGTTCTGAAGGATGGGGAACTGGTCGTATATCTCCGTATTACACGGAACTACAAACAGGGAGATGTCATCTCCCTGCGCGTTCCATCCGGAGATTATTACGCAAAGAGAGTTATTGCTGTAGGAGGGGACGTTGTAGATATCCGGGACGGGAAGGTCTACGTAAACGGACAGCCTGAGCCGGCCCTGGATTACGCTTACGATCAAGCTGCAGGCAGCAGCGGGACCGGCAGTATTTCCGCACAGGAAACTCTTGAGGCGCCAGGAGCCATCATTTATCCCTATACCGTACGCAAGGGCAATGTATTTGTTCTCGGGGATAACCGCTCTGAATCCATGGATTCGCGTTCCTTCGGAGAGGTAAATAAGAGACAGATCCGGGGCAGGATACTCTGCCGGATCAGCCTGCGCGGGATTCGTAAGATCACTTGATCGCTGACAAAGCCGGATCAATTTCAGCTTTGCAGCAGATGACATCATCTCATAAGGAAAAACAGCAGATGAAACGCTTTGATATTATAAAAACAATCCAGCTCCTCTTTTTGGTAGCGGCAGCGCTTGTCACCCTGTTTGTCGTCCTTCGGGACAGGGAACTGTATGCGCTGATGGCAGAAAACGGACATATCCGCCTGCTCGGATTTCTCCTGTGGGCAGTACTGGGCATCTCATTCGGATTCCTGTTTTACGACTTCCATTCCTACTCTGATCTGAAGCGGGAAAACATGGAACTGGACAACGCACTCTATTCTGATGCCCTGACAGGCATTGCAAACCGCTATAGCGTAGATGTATTTATCGGCCGTTATCTCGGCAAACCGCTCCCGGAGAAGATGGGCTGTGTAACGATCGAGCTGACAAATCTCTCCGAGATCAACCGCAGGAGCGGACATGCCGGAGGCGATGCAGCCATCCAGTATTTTGCTGAGATCCTGCAGCAGGCATCCGGCGGAAACTGCTTTATCGGGAGAAACGGCGGGAACAAATTTCTGGCGATCTTTAAGGAGTCCAGCATCCAGCAGCTGGACAGCTTTACACAGCAGGTCATCACCCTGCTGGAGCGCCATGCTGAAAAGACATCGGAGCTGACGCCCAGCTGCCGCTACGGCACTGCGCACGCTTCAGAAGTAAGCAGTCTGCAGGAGCTCATCGCTCTCTCAGACAAGCGTTCCCACGACAGCAATCAGGAGATGACAGCTTAAGGAAACATTCATCACAGCAGCACTAACAAAGCAGCTGTCAGATGCAGCTATAAAAGCATGGGAGGAATAAAAGTGCCCGACAGATTGGATCAGGAATATCTTTCAGATCTCGCAGAAAAAGCCTGCGAGAGTGACAGCAATGCTTTTGCAGAGCTGTTTGCAGCTGTCTGCCAGAGACAGTATGCGTATCTGTATTTCCTGGAAGGTGACAGGATCAGCGCCATGAACAGTCTGGAGCGTGTTTATACGGCAGCGCTGGAGAGGATCGGCAACCTGTCATCACCTGTCCTGTTTATGCCCTGGATCCTCCGTCTGTGCCTGCAGGAATGCATTACACAAGCTTCCGAACATACAGATAGCAGCGACAGTACCCATAAAGCGGACAGCGTCGAAAAAGAGGACAGCATCTATAAAGCGGACAGCATCCAAAAAGCGGACAATGTCCATGAGACAGATCATTTCCATATTTCAGGCAGCATACCCGGTGCCGGAGACTTCCTGAACACTCCGTATGGTACCTATCCCGTTTCCCATCTCCTGAACATGCCGCTGACCGAATCACAGATCCTGATCATGCGTTACGGGCAGGGACTAAGCGAGGAGGATATCGCCTGGCTGCTCAACTTTACGCCATCTCTTCTGAAGAAATGCATGAAGAGTGCCGGAAAGCATCTGCAGGCAGGAGAGGGGACGGCCGGAAGTGAGCAAAAAGACCAGGTGCTGTCAACCCCGGCACATCTCCCGCGACCGGAGCTGACTCCCCAGGAATTGTCAGCAGTGCTCAGCCGGGTGTTTGAAAAGTCAGGACACCACTCCAATACAGTTCCTGTGGATCTTCTTGGTTCCTATGCTGTATACCGCAAGGAAAGATTCCATCTCCAAAAGAGAGTGCTTGCCGGGCTTCTGGTCATCTTCCTGCTGATTCCCCTGCTCTTTATCACACCGGGATTTGATGTCGTACAAAGCAGTGCAGCAGGCGAAAGAGGACTTCCGGTTTATGAAATTAAAGTAAGATCGATGCTGCCGCTGAACAGTGTAACAGCTAAGATTAGGAAACGCAGCCTCCCGGTCTATGAAGCCGGAGCCAGGCAGTTTACCGTTGAACCGACAAGGAACGGGAATCTTACCATAGAGGTGACGCTGTTCAATCTGCAGAAAACGCAGGAAACACTGGAGGTAAGTGATGTCGACAGTCACGGTCCGGTGCTCGTGAGCAGCGAGACCACTCAGGACACGGTCACACTCTATGTTGCAGATGAGGGAATCGGTGTTGATTACCGCGAGATTTATGCAGCCGGAGCCTCCGGCGAAAGCTACTCCCCCCTGCGCATAGACGAGGCCGAAGGCATTGTCGAGTTTGCCTACCCGCAGGAAAACTGGGACGTTTACATACCCGACCACATCGGCAACACACTGCATCTGTCATTTGAACTCGAATGAGATGAGAGATGATAAGGCCAGGATATAACGCACCCTATGAGCTGTGCCGAATGAGCAGATAACAGCTCATTGCAGCTTTTTTTGATGAAGCATGGAAACATGGAAACCCCTTAATGCAGGGAAAGGAAACAGGATAGCAGGTTTATGAGAAAACGAATCATTATGGTTTTAACGATGGTACTGATCATGGTCTCCATCGGATATACGATATCCGTCAAAGCCTCCTCAGATGGACAGGGGACAGTTTCGCAGCAGAAAACCGGCGGGTCTGAAAAGACAAGAAAAAAGCTCAAGATCACAGTCGAGGAGGACCTTCCGGCTATCGATATCGAGGACAACGACGTACCTCTGGCAGTTTTTGAAGACAAAGGAGGGAGTGACAGTCTGCCTGTCTCCCTGCTTCGGAGATTCCTGCCGGCCGCTCTTGTGCTGCTCATCGCATGCTTCCTGTTTGTCCGGACGCACCGGTATCGGACGGAACGCAGGATCCTGCGGCAGATTACCAGTCTGGATGACGCAGAGTCAGAAAAAGCAGATGGTCCGCAGTAATCTCAGCCCGGAAGGACAAAGTCAAAGCGGACAGGCATTGTCACTAACAATCCGGATAGCCCCCAAATACATGGGTTTTAGATCTTATCACAATATAAAAGATACAAAGAGTAAAGATATACAAGACATACAATAAAAACAGCAGCATCAAACAGGACTCATACACCTGGACAGCCGAAGGAGGATCAGAATGGATCACAATAGATTTCGCAGAATGATGAAGTGGGCAGCAGCCATATTTCTGGCTGCCTTTCTGGTCATTTCTTTTCTGCTGCACCAGGCAGACGACAAAGTGCTGCGGGCGGTAGGCGTCCAGGAAGAGACACAGGAAGAAGAAGTCCGGGATGAAAAGAAGGCTTCCCAGGACGAGGAAACCATCAAGGTCGATAAGAAAAAAGAAAAAGAGAAGGAAAAAGAAGAAAAGGAAAAAGAGGAAAAGGAAAGAGAAGAAAGGGAACAAAAGGAAAAAGAAGAGAAAGATAGAAAAGAGAAGGAGAAGGAAGAGAAAGAAAAGGCGGAGAAAGAGGAGAAGGAAAGGGAAAAAGAAGAAGAGGAAGCAGCAGCAGAAGAAGAGGAAGACAAAGAAGAAGATAACAAGAAAGAAGATAAAGAGGACGATGAAGACTCTTCTAAAAAAGAAGAGGAAGAAGATGCAGACAAGGAAGATTCTGCATCTGATCAGAAAGAAAAGGACCAGGATCAGGAAGCGGAATATGAGGAAGAGGAAGATATCACCCCTGAGAATCTGGATATTGAAGAGGAAGAGGAAGAAGAGGCAGAGGAGAAGAAGTCTTCTAAAAAGAAAAGCAGCAAAAGTAAAAAGAAGGACTCCGGAAAGGAAGCAGAGCCTGAGGAGGCAGTGGAACCTGCAGAGGAAACCGATAGTCCTGGGCAAAGTGTCTGGTTTATGACCGATGAGGACGAAGAGGAAGAAGAAAGCATCGGGGAACTGGTGAAAGATGAGGAAGAGGAAGCGCAAGAGCCTGGGCAGCAGGAAGATGCAGAGCAGGCGGATGATTTAGAAGACGAAAACGAGAAGGATGCTTCTTCAGATTCAGGAAAAAGCAGGAAAAAGAACACAGAAGATAAAGATAGCGAAGATAAGGAAAAGTCTGAGGATCCGGATGAAGATTCGGATGAGCAGGAGGAGGAAGAAGAAACATCTGCTTTCTTCTTTATAGATCTGGGCGAGGATGAAGAGACTGAGACGGAGAGTCCTTACGAGCAGGAGACATCAAATGTCTCAGCATCTGAGGAAACAGCAGAGTCTTCGGATACCCCGGAAAATGCGGAATCAGCCCAAACTCCGGAATCATCAGGCATACCTGAAACAATGCAGGAGCCCGAGACATCGGAAACAGCAGAAACCCCGGACACTTCAATGGTTCCTGAAACAGAATCCGGCAGCGGACAGGAAGTTCAGGATGAAACAGCAGCGGAAACGGAAACAGAGACAGCCGCTGATCCCGGTCTGGAGGGCAGGGATACACAAAACAAGCAGAGAGTAGCGGCGGATGCAGAAGACGGGACACGCATAAGCGTGTACGACCCGGAAGGAGAGTTCCCGTCCGGAACAAAGATCAGCATCAGAAAAATGGATGAGGATACATACCGGGATGCGATCGCGGAGGTAATGGATGAGGGAACAGTGCTGACATCCGCCTGTGGATATGATCTTTCTCTGCGCTCAGCAAAGGAAGCAGCTATAGATGAAAATGCAGATGCAGATGCGGATGCAGATGAAACTGACAGCACATCAAAGGAAAAAGCAGATGATCATCTGATGCAGGTCACCATCAAGCCGGGTGACTCGATCGATGGCGACAGGATCGCTGTTTACTGGATCGATGAAAACGGAAGCGCGCAGAAGATCATGGATGCTGCCAGTACATCTGCCATCAGCTTCAACGCAGCGGACCTCTCCACTTATGTCATAGCCGGTATCAGCGACATTCGCCGCAAAGCAGGGCCGACCCTTCGTGTTGGCGAAATAGATGTCCTTGAGATTCCTGCCGGTTACAGCGAGAACGGCCGGGTCAGATGGAAGAGCAGCAGACCCTCTGTTGTTAAGGTGGATCAGGATGGGACAATTACTGCACAGCAAATCGGTACATCCATCCTCATGTGGTCTGTCACAGGAGAAAATATCAGTGCAGGCGGCTCATTTACAGTGGAAGTGCTCCCGCAAAGCAGTCAGCCGGGGATCCGTATCCGTCAGGAAAGCCTGACCCTGACTTCAGGCCACAGCCGTACGCTGGACATGAAAGCCCGCGGTATGGATGAAGGCCAAGGGAACATCACCTGGATCTCCTCTGATTCGGAAGTGGTCACTGTAGAAAACGGTACGATCAAAGCACTTCGGCCCGGCAATGCTATTATCACAGCCAGCATTGATCCGCAGGCAGAAGGCGGAAAGAGCAATGGGAACACCGCTCCCTGCAGCGCATGCGTGAAAGTGACCGTAAAGTAGAAGGAAGATAAGACCAGCAAAAAAGCAAGCAGGAGGGACGATGATGTCCCTCCTGCCATTTTTTGATCTAATATACGGGTTTGGACAAATCAGGATCAGCCAGTGATCTTGCTGGTCTTGGTCCAGATGCCCATCTTCTCAGCTTCCTTGATCAGATCATCACGGAAATCCGGATGAGCAATGTTGATCAGAGCCTCTGCTCTCTGCCAGGTAGACCTGCCCTTCAGCTTGGCAATACCGTACTCGGTAACGATATTGTGGACTGCAGAACGAGGAGTCGTTACGATAGAGCCCTTGGTCAGAGTCGGCATAATATTGGACTCCAGAGAGCCGTCCTTGAGCTTCCTGCAGGAATGCAGGCAGATGAAGCCCTGGCCGCCCTTGGAAAGGTATGCGCCAAGTGCGAAGTCAAGCTGGCCGCCGGTACCGCTGATCGGGGTGAAGCCTGCGGACTCGGAGTTGACCTGACCGAAAAGGTCGAGATTGACGCAGCCGTTGATGGAAACGAAGTTGTCGATCTGCTGAACAACGCCGACATTGTTAACATAGTTAACAGGAGCGCTGAAAACAATCTGGTTATTATCGATAAAGTCATAAAGACGCTTGGTGCCGCCTGCGAAGGTGTAAACGATCTTACCCTTGTCAAGACTCTTGTTGCCGGTGATCTTACCAGCCTCAAACAGGTCGACATAGGAATCAACCAGCATCTCGGTATGGCCGCTCAGATCCTGGATATCAGACTCAGCCAGCTTCTTGCCGATAGCGGAAGGAAGTCCGCCGATACCCAGCTGGAGAGTACTGCCGTTCTTGATCTTGCTGACGACGAAATCAGCGATCTTCTCATCTTCAGGAGTAGCAGCTTTGTTCGGGATCTCCGGCATCGGAGTGTTGGAGCCCTTAACAACAAAGTCAACATCGGAGATGTTCAGCTCTGTCTGATAGCCCAGTGCACGAGGCATCTTCTCATTCTCCTCGACAATGACCATTTTTGCACAGCTCAGCAGGCCGCGAAGGTCAGAACACTGAGGACCAAGGTTGAAGTTGCCGTACTGATCCATCGGATGAACCTGGATAATGAGCTTGTCAATACCGGTATCAGCCCAGTAATAAGGAAGCTCGTTGAAAAGCATGGGGATGAACCAGAGCCTGCCGTCCTTATTCATCTTTCTGTCGATACCGTTCATATGAGCAGAAGCAAAACGAATGTTTTCATTCGTAGCATCCTTCGTCCATGCACCATAAGGCTTGTCAACAACCAGGGTCGTATAGACGATCTCAACATTGTGAAGTTTATTTGCAATCCTGCCGATTGCCTGATCAATGTCAGCAGGTGTGCTGAGTCCGAGGCCGTAGGAGACCCTGTCTCCATCCTGGATCTTGGCAGCAGCTTCATCAGCAGTGATCAGTCTTTTTTTGTACTCCTGGGGAATCTCTGAAAGTTTGTACATCGCATAACCTCCTTGGAAATGGAAAAAGTATGTGTGTGTTTACCGGCACACGGCCGCATATGCACGAGTACCGCATATACTCACATTATAAAGCCTCAATAGGGAATTTGCAACAAAAAAACAGTAAAGCATCC
>CADBQK010000367.1 GCA_902796775.1 uncultured Lachnospiraceae bacterium | reverse complement strand
GGCGGACCGACTGTGATCATTGTCAAAAGTATCAAAGGCAAAGGGGTTTCCTTTATGGAGGATGTTGCCAGCTGGCATGGCAAAGCTCCGAATGATGAAGAATACAGGATTGCGATGGATGAGCTGGAAAAGAAGGGGGCGGCATTATGTCAGATGTAAAAAAGATCGCGACACGTGAAAGCTATGGCATGGCACTTTTGCAGCTGGGCAGAGAGCATGAGGATGTCGTCGTTCTGGACGCTGACCTCGCCAGTTCTACCAAGACTTCTCTCTTCCGCGACGAGTTTCCCAACAGGCATTGCGACATCGGTATCGCTGAGGCAAATATGATGTGTATCGCTGCCGGTATCGCTACGACAGGCAGGACAGTATTTGCCAGTTCCTTTGCCATGTTCGTTTCGGGCAGGGCTTATGAGCAGGTCCGCAACAGTATTGGCTATCCGCATCTTAATGTCAAGATCGGCGCTACCCACGCTGGGATTTCTGTCGGTGAGGATGGAGCAACTCACCAGTGTATTGAAGATATTACCCTGATGCGTGTGATCCCCGGCATGGTCGTCATCTGCCCTTCCGATGATATTGAGACAAAAGCCGCTGTCAGAGCTGCCTATGAACATGATGGTCCGGTCTATCTGCGTCTTGGCCGCAGCGCTGTTCCGGTCATCAATGACCGTCCTGATTACAAATTTGAGCTTGGTAAAGGCATACTGCTCAGGGACGGGACAGACCTGACGATTGTTGCGACCGGACTCTGTGTGGCGGAGTCTCTGGGCGCCGCTGATATTCTGGCAAAAAGCGGTATAAACGCACAGGTCATCAATATCCATACCATTAAACCGATCGATGAGCAGATCCTGATCGATGCAGCCAGAAAAACAGGCAGGATCGTGACGGTTGAGGAGCATTCCGTCATCGGCGGACTCGGCAGCGCTGTCCTGGAGGCAGTAGGTGCGAAGATGCCGGTACCTGTTACCAGACTGGGCGTACAGGATGTATTTGGTGAGTCCGGCTCCGCCATGGAGCTGATCAAAAAGCATGGCCTTGACTCTGAAGGAATCGCCCGCAGTATTCTGGCTCTGCAGGGGAAATAACCCCGTACAAGATTAAATACAAGATTCAATACAAGATTAAATACATGATTAAAGAGAGGATCTGATATTTTTCTTTCCGGCTAGGAGGTGACAGCCTGTGGATATCAAGTTGGAAATCTCCCAGCAGCAGGTATTGTCACAGAAGATGATACAGTCTGCTGAAATACTTCAGATGAGTTCCCAGGAGCTGGAGACTTATCTGAAGCAAACTGCTGTAGAAAATCCTGTCATCGATATTGAGGAGCAATACGACAAAACAGACAGGAACAGCGATATTGAACGAAAACTGGAATGGCTGGCGCGTAGTGACGAGCAGAACCGTGTTTACTACTCCCAGGAGCACGATGATGACGACCAGCAGGACATGGGCAATGTTTGTGACAACAAAGGCGAAGATCTGGCAAGCTATCTGCTTGGACAGATCATTGCCCTTCCGCTGTCTAAATCTGAGCGCCGGACAGCCGAGTATATTATCGATATGATCGATAACTGCGGTTACTTCAGGGAAAGCCTGGAGTCGGTTGCCTACGCCTGCAGTACGAGCGTTGACGTTGCCAGGCAGATGCTGAAGCTGATCCAGGGCCTGGATCCGGCAGGTGTTGGAGCAGCATCTCTTGGGGAGTGCCTGCTCCTGCAGATGGACAGGCGGGGGGAGAATAACCCCATCGCTCGTGAGATTGCAGCGAATTATCTGGAGATGGTGGGGAAAAACCAGATCCCGTACATCGCACGAAAGCTCAAAGTGAGCGTCCAGGAGATCATGCATGCAATTGAAGTGATCCGCAGTCTCAATCCAAAACCGGGGAACAGTTTCAGTTCCCGGGAGAACCTCAAATACATCGTCCCTGATGTAACGATCATCAAACTGGATGGGTATTTTGAGATTCTGCTGAATGATTATATGTACCCGCAGATCACCATCAATCATTACTACCTGAATATGATCAAGAGCGGGGGCGACAGAGAAACCCGTGAATATATAGGTAATAAAGTCCGGCAGGCACAATGGGTCATTCAATGCATCTCACAGCGCAGCAGGACATTATTGAATGTGTCCCATGTAATCGTAAACCGGCAGCAGCAGTTCTTTAACCTGGGGCCCGGCCATCTGCGTCCCCTGCGTCTGTCAGATGTCGCTGCCGAGCTGGGGATCCATGAATCGACTGTAAGCCGTGCGGTCAGGGATAAGTATTTCCAGTGTTCATGGGGATTATTCCCGATGAGCTACTTCTTCCTGGGAGCTGTCACCTCCCGCAGCCAAACCGGCAGCAGTGTACCTGCGACCTCAGAAGGTATCAAGACACTGCTTAAGGAAATCATCGAGACAGAAAACCATGACAAACCTTACAGTGACCGGATCCTGGCCGATAAGCTGACGGAAAGAGGGATTAAGATTTCCCGCCGTACCGTTGCAAAATACCGGGAAAGCATGGGAATCCGGGATGCCAGCGGCAGAAAGATTTATGCATAAGACTTCTATCTGTGGATTCTATTTAGATGAATCGGATATAGAGATACAGCTATGGATGATTATATTCTGAAAGGCGATATTCTGTACAGCAGGAGCCCGGATGAGATGGTGATCTGTCCGGACTCTTTTTTGGTATGTGTAAAAGGCACCTGCAGGGGCATTTCCCCTGTGGTGCCTTCGTCGTTTTCAAGCATGGAGGTTCTGGATTATTCAGGACATCTGATCGTACCGGGTCTTTATGACCTGCATATCCACGCACCGCAATACAGTTTCCGCGGACTGGGGCTGGATCTGGCCCTTCTGGATTGGCTCCAAAAATATGCCTATCCGGAGGAAAGTGTATATAACGACCCGGAGTATGCCCGCAGGGCGTACCGGATTTTTGCCAATGACCTGATGAAAAGTCCGACAGCCAGGGCCGCGGTTTTTGCTACGCTCCATGCAGATGCAACCTTTATCCTGATGGAAGAGCTGGAAAAAACCGGTCTGAAAGGATATGCCGGCAAGGTCTGCATGGACCGGAATGCCCCTTCTTTTTATGTGGAGCCCAGTGCGGAGGATTCTCTCTCTGAAACAGTCCGCTGGTACCGGGATTCACGGGAAATGTTCCGAAACTTCCAGCCGATCCTCACACCCCGTTTTACGATCAGCTGTACCAATGACCTGATGGATATGCTCGGTCTTGCTGCGCGTCAGTATTCGGCGCGGGTACAATCTCACCTGTCAGAGAGTCCGGAAGAAATTGCTCAGGTAAAAGAGCTCTGTCCGGAGCAGGGTCATTATATTGATACCTATGTAAGACCCGGGCTGATCGGCCAGGGTATGCCCTCCCTGATGGCGCACTGTGTGTATTCAGACCAATAT
>CADBQK010000366.1 GCA_902796775.1 uncultured Lachnospiraceae bacterium | reverse complement strand
TATCACAAGGGCATCGTGATCCAGGCGCCTGTGTATGACACGATCTGCGCCAGTCAACTGAGCCTTAAGAGCAACTATGAATTTCGTACGCTCGCTGACAGCGGCCTTAAGAAACTAGCTGCAGAGCTCTGTGGAGAACCGCTCCCCACCTATGGCGATGTGACACAGGGACGGCATTTCGACGAACTTGACCCCAATGATTATGAAACCATCCGATACGGTGCTGCAGACTCCGATTTTGCTCTGCGGCTGTATCGTATCTTTAACACCTGGTTTGACCGTTTCCTTCCACGGCACAGATATCTGGTCGAGGAGATCGAGAGTCCGACAGCGGTTTATCTCGGGATCATGCATCATAACGGTGTACCCGTTGACCTTCCTCTTATGATGGAGCGAAAAGCTGAGGCGGAGGCTGAGATGAATCGCGTCCATGAAGAGATCAGGAGCATCATCGGAGATGTGGATATAGGAAATAATTGCTCCACTGCAGCATTCAAGAATTACCTGTACAACGATCTGAGTCTCCCTGTTTTAAAGACAACGGAGACAAACCGTGAGGCTGCAGACGATATGACAATGCAGATGTTAAAAGAATGGTGCGATGCCAACAAGCCGGATTTGTCTCCGCTGTTTTCACTGGTGCAGGAGTACCGGAAGTGGGGAAAGATCATGTCTACTTACATCGTGGGCTACCTTAAGCACATAAACCCCGTCACGGGTTGTATCCACCCGGATATGTTCGCCTTATCCACTGACACAGGCAGGATGAACTGTCGAAATCCAAATTGTCAGAACATGCCTCGCAAAACCAATGATCCGATTGGTGTACGAAGTTTCATAAAGGCACCAGAAGGTCAGCTGATTCTTTCGCTTGATTATTCTCAGATCGAGCTTCGTGTAGGGAGCTTTTACTGCCGAGATGATGTCATGCTGGACACCTATCGCAATAACGGTGATATCCATGCGGCGACAACAAGTGTCATCTTTGGCGTCACCTACGAAGAGGCGCAGGATAAACACCGACCGGAGTACAAGGAACAGAGAACTATTGCAAAAAATGTGAATTTTGGAACGTTCTACGGCCTTTTTGCAAGGGGCCTGCAGCGGACATTAAAATTTAAAGCTGGTGTGGACAAGACCATGGAAGAATGCCAGGGAATTCTGGATAACCTCAAAGCAGGGTACCCTGGGTTGACCCGTTGGCAGGAGGAGACAAAGGCGATAGCAGCAAAGCGGATGTGCACGGAGACCTGGCTCGGCAGAAGACGATACCTTCCGAATATCCGCAGCAGCAACTGGGGACAGAAGTCTTTCGCGGAACGTTGTGCTCTGAATACACCGATCCAAGGGACAGCAGCTGACATTCTCAAGCTAGGGATCGCCAGAATTCTTCGAGGGTTGCCGGACCGTCCGTGGCTTAGGCCCATCTTACAGATACACGATGAACTTACTTTTCTGATCCCGGCAGAGCGCATAGAGGATGCGGTAACGTTCATCCGCTCCTGTATGGAGCAGAAACCATTTTCTGAATTTGACCTTCCTCTAATTGCGGAGGCGTCCGTTGGACCGACGTTTGGCAACATGGAAGAATTGGACTGAAGAGGTAACACGATGGGATATAAAAACCATGAAGGGTACAGTGATCCGACTGCCGGCATGGCTTTGTCCAGAGTTATGCGAGAATATCGGACCCGGCAGAAAGAGAACTGGAACCGAAGATATGAGATACGAAATAGACCAAAGGTATATGTAGCAAGCCGCTATGCCGGGGACGTAAAGAGGAATGTATCGAGGGCAGTACGATGTTGCCAGTATGTTATCAAACAAGGCTGTATGCCGATCGCCAGCCATTTGCTCTATCCACAGATCCTTCGGGACGATGTGCCCAAAGAGCGTGAACTTGGTACAGTGTTTGGTCTTGCCTTATTAGCTCTGTGTGATGAGGTGTGGATTTTTACTGACAAAAAAGGATTATCTCCAGGTATGGCAGCAGAGGAGCATGAAGCGAAACGACTGGGAAAGATGATCCGATACTTTGATTTGGAGGTTACCTTGTGATGGATATTACAGCGCAGGAAGTGCTGAACAGCTTATTCAATGCGGATGAGAAAGTATGCCTTCGTGTGTTTGAAGACCGTGACGAGGGGATCTTTCCTGGGGCAAAGTATACGGTTGAATGCGGAAAGTACGCCAGTATGGAGGAGGTTCTTCGAAACCACAATGCCATGAACCGGGGTATCTTTTTTACGGTGAACTTCGGCGGCCATAACGATGAGAACATTACCCGGATTAATGCCCAATTTGTGGAGATGGACAAGGCCAGCTTTAAAGAGCAGAAAAAGCGCATCGATGCATTTCCTCTTCCGCCATCCATGATTATTAAGACCCGGAAATCCCTTCACACCTACTGGTTTGTGAAGGATGGGGACGTCGCCAGATTTCGGAATATCCAAAAACAGCTGGTCAAACACTTCGAGGGCGATCCTATGTGCGTCAACGAGTCGCGTGTTATGCGGCTGCCAGGTTTTAATCACTGTAAGCAGGATCCTATCAAAGTATCCTGTATCCTTTTTCACCCGGAGCGGCGTTACACCCAGCAGCAGATCTCGGAGTTGATGCCGCCAGTGGAGGATGCCCCCATCGAACGGATGAAGGGAGATGAGAAGGGCCTGGATATTGTTCTCCATGAGTGTGACTTTATTCGGCATTGCCGGGATGATGCGGCAACACTTCCGGAACACGACTGGTATGCCATGATTACAAATCTAGCACCATTTGAAGGCGGCACAGACATGATCCACCATCTCTCTTCAAGTTATCCCGGCTACAAAGAAGAAGAGACTCAAAAGAAGATCAACCACTTTCTAGCCAGCGGTACCCGACCGATCACCTGCCGGGTCATTGCAGAGAAGGGATACAAGTGTCAACGACTTGTGGACGGAGGGTGTGCATGCAAGTCTCCAGCGGCATTGTGTTATCGTCCCATGAGCCTGGAGGGATTGCGCGCTGTGATCGCGGACCTGCCCTTCACAGGGGATGAGATGGCGGATCTTAAGACGTTGACGCAGTTTGTGCAGCGGTATCTGTTTAACCAGAGCGTCTCGATTGCTGAAGGCATTATTAATTATGAGCTGAAAGACCGGTTTAAGTTAAAGACCCAGATCCTTCGATCCCTTTCAGGGGAATACCGGCAGGCGAGCAAAAAACACCAGGCAGGCTTAAAGTCCAGGATGCACAAGGTAGAGGACACACTGCCACTGTGGTATGAGCCCACTGAGGCAGGAGGACTGCGGTTCCTTCCTGGCATACTGGCAGACCATCTTGCAGAGGTGCAGCAGGTCTTTTATGCAGCGGAGCAGTACTACCGCTATGAAGGTGGCGCGTACCGGGAGATGACCCAAATGCAAGCCCAGAAGATCACCCGCGACAAGATGATCTCTCATGAATGCAAAATGAATCAGATCGTAGACGCAGAAAAACAGTGGAGGCTGAACATCCAGCGGAGCATCCATGAACTGAACTCCAATCCCTATATCATCAATGTAAAGAACGGACTCTACAACGTGCTCGAAGATACCCTGATACCACATACACCGGACTACTACAGCACCGTACAGTTAAATGTCAGCTACCAGCCGGAGGCAGAATGCCCAAGGTTTCGCCAGTACCTGGAGGAGGTCATCGACAAAAACCAGATCCCGCTTATCCAGGAAATGATGGGATATTTTCTTGTTCCTGTTACACGGGCACAGAAGTGTTTTGTCATTGTGGGTGAGGGCGGAGCTGGTAAGTCACAGCTCCTGCTTGTGTTAAACGAGATCCTGCTGGGCAAGGAGAATGTGTCCAATGTCTCCTGGCAGGCTTTAAATGAACGGTTCAAGACGGCAGAGCTCTTCGGGAAGCTGGCAAACATCTTTGCTGATCTGCCTACAAAGAACCTCGATGACAATGGCATCTTTAAGGCCCTTGTCGGCGAAGACTATCTGACAGTGGAGAAGAAGAACAAGAACCCTTTCTCTTTCCAGTCCACGGCACGGCTTTTGTTTTCATGTAATACCATACCCAAAAACTACGGCGACCGCTCAGAGGGCTTTTACCGCAGGCTCATCATTATTCGATTCGATCATGCTGTGCCTGAAGATAAAAAGGATCCGGACCTTTTGGATAAGCTGCGTCTGGAAGCGGATGGCATCTTCATCTTTGCCCTGGAGGGTTTAAAGCGGCTTATAGTTAACCACTATCGCTTTTCCGAGACGGAAGCAAACAAGGCAGAGCTGCAGCAGTATCGAGAAGACAGTGATTCTGTGCTCTCCTTTATCAAGGAATGCTGTGAGATCGGTGAAGATTTTGTCTGCGGATCCACGGAGCTGTTCAATGCTTACAAAGCCTATTGTGAAGAGAGTGGATTAAAACCATATGCACAGAATAAATTTGTGCTGCAGATTTTGAACGCCTGTCCCGGTACACATCGTAGCGTTGATAAGGTTGGACGGAAACGTATTTTACAGGGTCTGCAGCTCGGAGAAATATTGGCTTGAGTCTGTCAAAAGCTCTGAAACCCTTGATTTTACTGGGCTTCAGGCATCTCAACCAACCAATTTTGACAGGCTTGACAGCAAAATCCCTATTTCTATATATATTATTTCTTCCACGCGTAAATATATGTTTTTTCTAAAAATAATTCTCGTAAAAATGGCTTTTTTGCTGTCAAGCCTGTCAAAACCCTTGATTTTACTGGGTTTTCTTTTGACGGGTCTGTCAAATGGACCTGTCAAACAGCCTGTGGTGATAAATAATAACCTGTTCAATAACCGGCAATATGGCAAAAACGTGTGGTAGAAGACGCTTAGAGGAGATGATTTTATGCTGGAAGCTGATATTGTGAGGGCAATTTTGACACATCTGAGAACTATGGAGAGGTGCTTTTGTTGGAAGGAGCATGGCGGCCCTTACGGTGCCAATGGGATACCAGACATTATCTGTTGCTACAAGGGTCACTTCTTCGGATTCGAAGTTAAGACTGCGAAAGGAAAACCCACTAAGCTTCAGGAGGCAGTCATCCGAAAGATCAATGCTGCTGGAGGTACAGCCCTTATCGTTCGCTCCGTGGAAGACGTAAAAGCCATTCTTGCGGTCTTCGATGAACAATGAAACAGTGAGCCTCTGACAAATATCATTTGATTTGGAGGTGTTTAATGGATCCTTATGAAATGCTTAGAAATGCTATCGTTCTTAAGGCCGTCAAGGACTGGCGACTGGCAGTACATAAGTTAGAAAAGCAACCAGAAAGCATTTACTCACAAAGTGTAAGAGATAATTGTGAGAGGTTTTTTCTATCCGACTGGTTTGAAAAACTGACCGGCATGGACGGAAGCGTCATACTTCGGAAATTGAAAAAGGAGGCGGGCATCTATGACGAATAAAGAATATCTTCGGCAGGCTTACCGGCTGGATCAGAAAATAAACAGTGACATCGAGGAAGTTGCCAGACTGCGGGGAATGGCAAGCAGCATATCTTCACCGATCCTGGGAGATAAGGTACAGACATCTAGGTCTGGTGATTCTTCCTTTGTGCGGAGTGTGGAAAAGATTTATCAATTGGAAGAGAAGATAAACCATGAAATCGATATTCTGATCGATCTCAAGCAGCAGATACGAGAGGTTATTGCATCTGTTTCTGACATTGATGAGCGCATGGTCCTTCGCTACCGTTACATCCACAACCTGACATGGGAGCAGATCGGTGACAAGTTAAATGCTGATGCAAGGACAATACGCAGGTGGCATAACGGTGCATTGCTGCATGTAATACTTCCTGATTTCCCGATTAAAATCTAAAATGCGCCCGAAATGTCCTACTTTGTCCTAAGATGTCCACCTGCCAGTTATGATATAGTATAGTCAGCGAATAATAAAAAGTAGCCTCACGGATTCCCAGATCTGTGGGGCTTTCTTCATGAAAGGATAGATCCCCTATGTTTGAAAAAGTTAATCCATCACATCCTGACAAGCAGGCTGACCGGATTGCCGGAGCCATCGTGGATCTTGCGTACAGGCAAGTTGATGATCCCCGCATTGCCGTGGAAGTTCTTCTGGGGCATGGAATCTGCCACATCATCGCGGAGTCGAATGTCGCTCTGCCTCTTTATGATATTGAAGCCGCTGTGAATCGCATTG
>CADBQK010000365.1 GCA_902796775.1 uncultured Lachnospiraceae bacterium | reverse complement strand
CTACTCGATTCACTGGTATGCAAAAAGCTGGATGAGCAAAGCACAGATTCTGAGAAGCAATCTCACTCGTCCGCTCCATCGGATTTTCGGTGTGGATGTTTTTCATGGGATGAATAAGAAATGAAATCAATTCTGATCGTAATGCACGCTATGGAACTGGGGGGTGCGGAAAGAGCACTGCTTGGTATGTTAGAGAACATTGATTATACACAGTACAGTGTAGATCTGTTTTTACTGCGTCATGAAGGAGAACTGCTGAAGTACATACCGGAAGAAGTGAATGTCTTGCCTGAGAACTCTTCCTACAGCTGTATGGCAGTGCCGATTCAGAATGTCCTGAAAAAGGAAAAGATAAATATTGCTTATCATCGCTGGCTTGGAAAGCGGGCAGCCAAGAAAAGAGTGAATGAGCTTGGTCTTCCTGCGGACAATGATGTGGCACTGGAATACAGCCACAAGTACACCGTTGATGCTATGCCTTTGATCAGTGATAAAGAATATGACCTGGTCATCAGTTATCTGACACCGCATTATTACGCTGCACAGAAGGCAAAAGGAAAGAAGAAGATTGCCTGGATTCATACAGACTATTCCAAGGTATCTGTAGACAAAGAATCACAGCTGGCAATGTGGAATCAATACGATCATATTGTTTCTATCTCAGACGCTGTATCAGAGACCTTTCTCAGTGTATTTCCGGAACTGAAAGAAAAAGTTATCGTGATTGAAAACATGATGCCGGAGAAACTGATCGCAAAACAGGCAGATGAATTCCCGGTGGACAATGAAATGACGGATGACGGAAGGATAAAACTTCTTTCCATCGGCCGTTTCAGTTATGCAAAGAACTTCGACCAGATACCGGATATCTGTGACAGAATACTGAAACGAGGGCTTGATATTGTCTGGTATATCATCGGATACGGCGGAGATGAACAGTTAATCAAAGATAAGATTAAAGAGTATATGATGGAGAATCATGTCATCATACTCGGCAGGAAAGAAAATCCGTATCCGTATATCAAAGCATGTGATTACTATGTGCAGCCTTCCAGATATGAAGGTAACTCTGTCAGTGTGCATGAAGCGCAGTTATTGAAGAAACCGGTTATTATCACAAACTACGCAACCGCAAAAGATCAGGTCACAGATGGTGTGGATGGATTCATTGTGCCTATGGACAACGAAGGGTGTGCCCGTGAAATAACAGAATTATTGTTGAATCCGAATAAAATGAATGAGTTATCTAAAAATACTTCAGAGAGAGATTACTCCAATAAAGAGGAAATCAATAAACTGTATAAATTGGTATGAAAAAGGTTCTGATATTTATTGAAAGTCTGGCTGGAGGCGGGGCTGAAAAAGCCCTGGTCAATCTGGTAAAGGCACTGAATAAAGAGAAATATGACATTACTGTAATGACAGTTACTGATAATGACATATACCAGGAAGCTGTTATGTCGGAATGCCGATATATGTCTTTTGTATCTGTATTGGATTATCAGAAGGGTGGTATTTCAAAACTCCAGTATTGGATGAGACTCAAGTACATATATAATGCACCGACAGAAAAGGTATATCGAAGATTCATAAAGGAACAATATGATGTGGAGATAGCCTTTGTTGAAGGGCTTGCGACGAAGTTCATTTCCTCCTCAAAAAATGTCGAAAGTAAAAAAATTGCCTGGGTGCATACCGATGTACTGAATAATTCTTATGCAGATAGGAGTTATAAGAGTCTTAGTGAGCAAAAAGAAGCATATCATAAATTCAATAAAGTGGTATGCGTCTCAGATACAGTAAGAACATCTTTTGAGACAAAATATGGATGCTCTAATACCGAAGTGATTCATAATCTGTTGGACTTCGATGAAATAATTAACTTATCCAAAGAAAACATAGATCATTCGGTTAATAAACGTATTCAATTAGTGACTGTAGGAAGACTGGCAGAGCAAAAGGGATATATCCGATTGCTTGATGTTTTAAGCAGTATTCATAAGGATGGATTGGATTTTTCACTTTGGATCATCGGCGACGGACCCCAACGTCATGATTTGGAAGAGTTGATAACTAAGTTTGGCCTTGGTGAGAAAGTGATTTTATTGGGCTTTCAAAGCAATCCATACAAATATGTTGCTAAAGCGGACGCTTTTGTCTGCTCTTCGTATGCAGAAGGGTTCAGTACGGCAGCTACGGAAAGTTTGGCGCTGGGGATTCCTGTTTTTACTGTAGAATGCTCCGGTATGAAAGAATTGTTTGATGGTCATAAGTACGGCCAAATTGTGGATAATTCCGATGCTTGTCTTCAAGATATGCTGAGAGGTATTATTCAGAATCCGAATCAACTGGAAGAATACAAAATCGAAGCCGGACAATTTTTGAAACGGCAGGATACAAAAGATAAAGTCTTGGCAATTGAAAGGTTATTAGATGGCTGATGTGGCGATTTTCACACCGGTATTTAGTAGAGGTGATTCATTTCTTATTTTTGAAAGTCACATAGTATAATTAGCCACATGAAAAGAGTTGCTTTTTATATCGAGTCAATGGCTCTGGG
>CADBQK010000364.1 GCA_902796775.1 uncultured Lachnospiraceae bacterium | reverse complement strand
CTGTGCTTCTTCCAGCCTGCCGGACTGCGTCATGCGCAGCAGCTCGCCGGAAACAAAGTCCTCTCCCAAACCGGCTGAGGGTACATTCTTAAAATCCAGCAGCTCCATGGCCCGGTGGAAGGCTGTACCGTAAAAGGCACCTTTATCCTTCTGCAAAACTTCTTCTTCCTGCATAAATGAAGGCAGGGGCGGGATCACTGCCTCCGCCTCCTCGAGCTCTGTACCCATCTCCTGTACTGCTGCGTCTGCGAAAAGAAGCTCACTGTCTTGCTCATCTGCTTCTCCGGGCATCCGGGGTACTGCAGGCAGTTTTTTCAGCTCGGAAACTGTATAATTCCCCCGCATGGAAATCTGGCCGGCCCAGGGATAGGTCCATCCGGCATCTGTTTCCATCTGGTCCCAGTATATACCCGACCTCTCCTCTTTCAGCTGCTCATAGCCCTGTTTTGATTCAGCAGCTGCCTCTACTTCGCTGTCCAGAAGGCTGAGCGGTGCTATCGTCCGTATATGAAACAGTCCTGCCTCCTGAGCGCTGTCCTTTCTGTCTGCTGTCCCGCCCAGATGATACAGCTCTTCCAGCTTTGTGCCTGAGCCCATATCAAATAAACAGGGCATTAAAAGATCCAGGAAAGAATTCGCATCGATCATATCCGGTACGGACATCCGTCCCAGGTCGTCCATCTGCAGAGAATGCCATCTCTCCAGACCCTTCTCCATTTTCTTTACGGTACCGGTCAGGATCAGTTTTTCCTTAGCTCTGGTCATGGCTACATACAGGATCCGCAGCTCCTCCGCCATCCCCTCCTGTGCCAGACGGTCAGCCAGAAAAGCGCGGTACCTGCCCGGCATCTTCCTCCGGGTTTGTCCATCTGCCACATTGATACCGATCCCGTACTGCGGATGCAGTACCAGCGGAGCCCGCATATCCATCTTGTTCATCTGCCGGCCTAGTCCGGCCAGAATGACAACAGGATACTCCAGGCCTTTGCTCTTATGGACACTGAGAATGCTGACGCATTCCCCGGCGTCGGCATTCTCCCCGGCCAGTCCGAAGTCAATCTCATTATCCCGGATCTGCTCGAGATATCTCATAAAACCGAATAAAGCACTCCTGCCGCTGGCCATATAGGCCCTGGCCCGCTCCAGCAGCATGTCCAGATTTGCCTTTCTTCTCACACCGGCAGGCATGGAACTGGCATAATCATAATAGCCGGTTGCCTCAAATGCGTATTCGATCAGTTCATCTGTACAAAGATAGGCAGAAGCAAGGCGCAGTGAAGACAGAAGATCTATAAAGACAGCAGCCTTCCGGGCTCCGGATTTCAGGCTTTGCATTGCTTCTGCAGCTTTGTCCTCTATTTCAGAAGTATTACGGACATGCCCGGCGGCATCAACCACTGCATCATACAGATTGCCCTCTTTGTGTGCCGCCCGGATCAGAGCCATCTCCTCCGATGTCATACCGACGATCGGAGAATGCAGGACAGCTGCCAGAGGGATATCCTGCCTGGGATTATCGATCACCGCAAGAAGCGATGTCATGATCTGGATTTCCGGTGAGGAAAAGAAACCTACAGACAACTGGGCCCGGGCGGGGATATCTCTTGCAGTCAGGACATTCACCATCTCATCTGCATAGCCTTTCACAGAGCGCAGCAGCACAGCAATATCCCCAAACCGCGCCGTTCGGTAAGCATCCGCGTCCCTGTCATAGATGGAAAGACCCTGTACCGGATCAGTGATCCTGCGGATCTCATGCGCGATCATAGCTGCTTCGAGCTGAGCTGCAGACATCTCCCCCGACATATCATCCGGAAGCTCATCCCGTCCGGCCAGCAGGACATCTGTATAAGCCAGCTGCGCTGTCCCGGTCCCGGCTGCAGGATCCGTATCTGCTTCCGGCTCGGGAAAAGAGGCCCCTGCCTTCAGTGCAGAGTTCTCATCATAATCGATCCCGCCCATTTCGGGCCTCATGAGACGGCGAAATACAGCATTTACACCATCCAGCACCGTTTTCCTGCTGCGGAAGTTCTGGTCCAGAATGATGCGGCGGCACCCCGGAGTCTGCGGATAGCTATGGTATTTTTCCAGAAAAATGGCCGCATCTGCCTGACGGAAGCGGTAGATGCTCTGTTTTACATCTCCAACCATAAAACGGTCATGCACATCCAGTCTTGAAGAAGACAATGCTTCAAGAATCGTCTCCTGTACCCGGTTGCTGTCCTGATATTCATCGCAGACCACTTCCTGGTACCAGGCAGCCAGCTCATCTGCGATCGCCGTCGGCTTAAATGCCAGATGTCCCTGCTCATCTTCATAATGCTCGGCCAGAAGATCCAGGGCAAAGTGCTCCAGATCTCCAAAATCCAGCATATTTCTGTCACGCTTCTCCTCCCGGATACGGTCGGAAAAGTCCTGTACGAGCTGTGT
>CADBQK010000363.1 GCA_902796775.1 uncultured Lachnospiraceae bacterium | reverse complement strand
GCTGGGACGCAACATCTTTGAACTCTCCGGCGGAGAAAAGCAGCAGATTGCCTGCGGCAGTGTCTATACCGCCCAGCCGGAGGTCTATGTGCTGGACGAGCCCTCATCCAACCTGGACAAGAAGGCCATCACTCGCCTGCACGAAACGATCCGCCGCATCAAGGACGCGGGAAAAACCATTATTGTATCCGAGCATCGGCTCTACTACCTCATGGACCTGGCCGATCGCTTTCTCTATTTAGACGACGGGATCATTACCCGAAGCTTCACGCCGGATGAGCTGAGGGCCTTGTCTGACAGCGAACTGGCGTCTTTAGGGCTTCGATGCACCGATCTGCGTACTCTGGCGAAAAGCCCGTTGATCGGGGAGATTCCGCACGGCGGTAAGCCTGCGCTTGAAACTGTGGACCTGAGCTGCAACCGGGGTAACCATCAGATCCTGGACATTGATCGCATGAGTTTTCCTGAGCATAGCATTATTGCTATGATCGGAGACAACGGCTGCGGAAAGTCCACGCTGACGGAATCTCTCTGCGGCGTGATTCCTTCCAGTGGCAGTGTGGCCTTTGACGGAACTTATCTGACGGATAAGGAACGGGCGCGGCGCAGCTATCTCGTCATGCAGGACGTAAACCGTCAGCTCTTTTCGGACAGCGTGATTGAAGAAGTCATGCTGGGAGGTACTGTCTCCCGGGAGGAAGCGGAACTGGTTCTGGACAGTCTTGGCCTCAGAGAACAGCTGGATCGCCATCCGGCCTCCCTTTCCGGAGGACAGAAGCAGCGCGTAGCGATTGCCTCAGCCCTCTGCGCCGGAAAAGAGATTCTCTTTTACGACGAGCCTACCTCTGGCCTGGACCGGGGCGGCATGGAGCGCTTTGGGACATTGCTGCGGCAGATGAAGGATAAGGTGACATCCGTCATCATTACCCACGATCCGGAACTGATTCTTCAGTGTTGCACACATATCCTTCATGTGGAAAACGGACGTATCCTCGGCTTTTATCCCCTCGACGATGAAGGTGTGGCTCGCATGCGCTGGTACTTCCTGTCCGAAAGCGAGGAAAGCACCTCTAAACGGCGGGAAAAGCTTGGCATGTTTGGTAAAGTCCTGCAATACGCAGGGCGTTTCAGAAAATTCACTTACTGGGCGGTCGCTTTTATGATCGCAGGGGCTCTCTGCAGTGCGGTACCCTACCTTGGTGTCTACAGCCTGATCGAGCGACTGCTGCAGAGAGAAGAGATGAGCGTTTCAGCTGTCTTTCCTGTGATTCTTGGAGTGCTGGGTTTTGGTGTCCTCTATGCGATCACCTATACCGTTGGGCTTCAGTTCAGCCATCGTGCAGCCTATCATACGCTGGAAAACCTGCGTGTGAGTCTGCAGGAAAAGCTGGAACAGCAGCCTTTGGGAAATGTGCAGGAGTTGGGCACTGGCGCGGTGAAAAAGCTTTTTAACGATGATATCGAATCCATTGAGCTGATGCTGGCCCACGTGATTCCGGAGGGAATTGCCAATCTCACGGTACCGGCTGTGATCCTGCTGGTGCTGGTCGCGGTTGACTGGCAGATGGCACTATTGACGGTGATCTTGCTTGGCTTCGGATTTGCCGCCTCCAGGCAGATGTACTCGGTTGGCATGGACCGTATGGGCAGCTATTTTGCCGCGTCCAAGCGTCTCAATAACACCATCATCGAATACGTCTCCGGTATGGAGGTCGTTCGTGTGTTCAACAGGCAGGGAGAATCCGGAAGGCGCTTTGATGAAGCTGTTGTCGGCTATCGGGATTTTGCCCTGGCCTGGTACAAAGTCTGCTGGCCCTGGATGGCGCTGTACGGGAGTCTCTTCTCCAATGTGGTACTTTACTCACTGCCGTTTGGCGCACTGATGGTTGTGCTGGGCTTCATGTCGCTCAGCCGTTATGCCCTGGCTCTGTGCCTGAGCTTTGCCGTAGGGCCGATGCTGATGCGGACTCTGGCTCTGATCGGTGCGATCCCGCAGGTGAACTTTAAGATACAGGCGCTGGAAAAGGCCCTGGACCGTCCTCCGCTTAAGAGCGGAGATGAGACTTTTACAGGAACTGATCACAATGTTCGTTTTGAGCAGGTGCGCTTTGCCTATAAGAGCGATGAGGTATTAAAGGGTATATCCTTCACCGCCGGGGAGGGACAGATGACCGCCCTGGTTGGTGAATCCGGAAGCGGCAAGAGCACCATTGCAAGGCTTCTGAGTCACTATTACGACGTGAGCGCCGGAGAGATCACCATTGGAGGACAAAGCCTGCGGAACATGAGTCTGGACGCCCTTAACCGTGAGGTGGCCTATGTCTCTCAGGAACTGTTTTTGTTCAACAGAAGTATTCTGGAAAACATCCGCGTGGGCAAGCCGGACGCCACCGATGAAGAGGTGAAAGAGGCTGCGAGGCTGGCACAGTGTGAGGACTTTATTCTTCAGCTGCCTGAAGGATACGATACCCCTGCAGGGCTTGCTGGAAGTAAGCTCTCCGGCGGACAGCGGCAGCGCATTGCTTTTGCCCGGGTTCTTCTGAAGGATGCGCCTATCATCGTGCTGGATGAGGCAACAGCCTTTATCGATCCGGAGAACGAGCAGAAGATGAATGCTGCCATTGCAGGTATCATCAGGGGTAAGACCGTGTTGGTCATTGCTCATAAACTATCGTCTATCGTCGGAGCGGATCAGATCATCGTGCTGCGACAGGGGAAGATTGCGGCAAAGGGTACTCATGATGAGCTGCTGCAGGAAAGTGATGACTATCGCAAACTGTGGGAAGCTTCAGAGGCCAGCCGGGGATGGATGCTGAAGGGAGGAGAAAGTGCATGATCGGAATGGTTCATCGCATTCTGAAGTTTTGCGGCGGGCATTTCGCTGCTAAGATCCGCATTGCCTATCTGTTCTCCTTTCTGAAATCGATCTGTCAGAACGCGCCGATCTTCGTCGCGGTATGGATCGTACGGAAACTGATGGATGGAACAGCAGACGTGATCACCTGCTGCCTTTCTGCAGGAGCACTGCTTATATTCTTTGCGCTTGGAACTGTTTTTCAGAATCTGACAGACCGTTTTCAGTCTGCCACCGGATATGAAGTTTTTGCTGAGAAGCGAAAAGACTTTGCAGCACATCTGCGCAGGCTGCCTATGGGCTATTTTACAGCAGGAAATCTGGGCCGGATCAGCTCCATCCTCTCTGCAGATATGGTGTTCATTGAAGAGAACAGCATGAACATTGTTGCTGAAGTGGTGAGCGACAGTTTTGCCCAGCTGGTGCTGACAGTGTTTTTATTCACGCTGCATCCGTATCTGGGAGCGGCAGCGCTCGTCACCGAGTTGATTGCTGTCTGCATCGCCCATCCCATGAACCGGGAATCTATGCGAAACTCTGCTTTGAGGCAGCAGGCCATCGAGGACCTGACCGGCGCGGTGATCGAATACACCGAAGGGCTTGGCGTTTCCAAAAGCTTCTGTCTGACCGGCGAAAGCGCCGGTGAACTGCGGCAGAGTTTTGCCCAAAGCAGGGATGCCAATCTTACCTTCGAGCGACAGCATACTCCGTGGGAACGAGCGCTCCAGATTCTATATGCAGTGGGAACGGCGGCGATTCTCACCCTTGCTGTATGGCTAAGGGGACAGGGGCTGCTGGACAGTGCAGGCTTCTTGGGAGTAATGCTGTTCCTTCTGAATATTTTTGCACCAATCAAGCACCTGTTCCAGTTGGATTCACGGTTGACGATCATGGAAAACTGTCTGGACCGGCTGGATGCAGTTTTTGCGGAGAAAACACTGTCCATGGAAGGAACAGGAAAACTGCCAGAGGTGGCGGAACATGAGATTCAATTTGACCACGTGAAATTTGCCTATGGAAAAGAGACCATTCTGCATGACATCTCTTTCACAGCAGACCGCGGACAGATGATCGCTCTGGTGGGCGAGTCCGGCAGCGGTAAGACTACCATTGCCAATCTGCTGGCGAGGTTCTGGGATGTGCAGGAGGGTGAGGTAAAACTTCGGGGCATCAACATAAAAGATCTTCCTATGGAGACTCTGATGTCACAGATCAGTATGGTGTTTCAGAAGGTCTATCTCTTTGAGGATACGATCTTTAACAATATCGCGATGGGAAGACCGGAAGCATCTTATGAAGAAGTTGCAGAGGCGGCCAGGAAAGCCCGTTGCTATGATTTCATCATGCGCCTGCCATATGGCTTTGACACTATTGTGGGCGAGGGAGGCGCCAGCCTCTCCGGTGGTGAGGCGCAGCGCATCTCTATTGCCCGGTGTATCCTGAAGGACGCACCGATCATTATTCTTGACGAAGCCACAGCAAGCGTGGATGCGGACAATGAGTTTTATATCCAACAGGCTATGAGCGAACTTTGCCGAAACAAAACAGTGCTGGTCATTGCTCACCGGCTGAACACGATCCGGAGTGCTGATACGATTCTTGTGCTAGAAAAGGGCAGGATCGTTGAAGAAGGCGGCCACGAGGAACTGATGACGAAAGACGGCTCATACCGCCACATGGTTGAGCTGCAGGATCAGATGAAAAGCTGGAACTGGGAGGCAAGCGCATGAGTAAAAATACCTGCCGGATGATCGGCCTTCTGACTATGCTCTTAAGCGTATTTCTTCTGATTGGGGGACTGTATCTGGGCCAAGCAGGCGTTCCGGCCCTCGTGCCGCACCTCTGCCTGATCGCGGGACTTGCGCTGCTGGTCGTTGGCGTCGTCTTCTATCGCATCATGAAAAGCGAATAAAGCCAAAAACGCTGCGGAGATCGAATATTTCTTCAACGCTTTTCTTGACGAGTTAAGGTCGCTAACCATAATTTACCTTAAACAGATTTGGCCGGATACAGTCGTATGAAATTAGGGAGGATCTATGTATGAACAAGTTTGAAGGTGTTGCCAACACTTTGTTTGTCCCGCTGGTGGCACGGATTGCTATTTCCAAGGAGTTTCCGGAGTACTTTGTAGACAAAAAGGCGCTGGAGTTGGAGCCATACCTGCCGGAGGATGCTGCGAAGGGCTCGTCCCAGTACAGCAATATGGCCTCGGTGGCGCGGTATTACAACATGGATCAGATGGTCACGGCCTTTGCGAAGGCTCATCCGGATTGCAACGTTGTCTATCTCGGTGCGGGCCTTGAGACCGCCTATGACCGACTGCATGACGACCTTCCCGGTGTAAGCTGGTATGAATCTGATCTCCCGGAGGTTATCGAGGCAAGACGTAAGGTATTCGGACAGCGAGATCGTGAGACAACGATCCCCGGCGATATGTTTAAGATGGAATGGGCAAAGCAGATAGATCATTCTCTGCCCACACTCCTGATTATTTCCGGTGTGTTCCAGTACTTCCACGAGAAAGAGGTAATCGCTTTCATCCAAAACTGCAAGGAGGCTTTTCCCGGTGCGGAGATGATTTTTGACGCCACCAGTGAAAGTGGACTGAAATATACGAACTGGTTCATTAAGCGGACAGGCAACACCAGCGCCCTAATGTACTTCGGAATCAATGACAGTAAATCATTTGCCGAGAAGTGCGGTACCGTTCTGTTGGAAGAAAAGACCTTTTTCCCGGACGCACTGAGGCTGTTGAGCAAAAAGTTGAATTTGGTAACACGCATTTCGATGAAAACAGCAGAACGGAAGAAACAGGTGCTGATCCTGCACTTGAAGTTGGATGAACCAAAGGTATAGGAGGAAAGGCAATCTGCTTTTGAGAATGTCATGTAGCTGATCGAACAGGGTTAGTTGAAACTGTGATCCAGTTCTATGAGATGAAAACAGCTCCTGACCACCGGATTGTGCCGGTAGTCGGGAGCTCGTTCTTTGTATGCGGATCAGCCTCCCTTGCTCTGCTGCCGGATCTTGTGGCTGCTTCATCGTCTGACACAGTCTGTAATTGAATGGAAAACTCGGTGTTTGATTACCGGTAACGCTCTTCTTCCTTAGCAATGGTGCCGCCTGTCCGGTCACGCATTGTTTCCAATGCTTCTGATCTTTTCTGTATGTTTTCACATAGCCGGATTTCCTTTCGGATCTGCTTAAGAATTTTCTGCGTGGTTTCGCGGTCTGACTGCAGCTTTTCAATATTAACGGGATCATCAGACTGCCTGATCAGC
>CADBQK010000362.1 GCA_902796775.1 uncultured Lachnospiraceae bacterium | reverse complement strand
TCCACAGCAAGAGGATCTCCGTTTCTTGCGGAATGCAGGATCTGCTGGACAGAGATTTTAGGATCCGTGGAAATAGATTGATGATCCAGGATCAGTCTTTGAATGTACTTGTTGTGCATGGCAACAGTAGATCCGTATAATTCCAGACATCCGATATTGCCGCATTCGCATTTCGGCCCAAAGGCATTAATGCTTGCGTGCCCGATTTCACCTGCAAATCCCAGGTTGCCACGGTAGAGCTCCCCGTTGATGATCAGCCCAGCACCAATGCCGCGGTCAGCGACAACATAAAGCATGTTGCTGTCACGGGGATAGCCTCCGTGCCGGGCTTCCGCCAGGGCTCCGCAGTTTGCATCCTGCTCTACTGCAACAGGCAGATGAAAGCGGGTCTCCAGCTCCTCCGCGATATCAATGCGATCCCAACCCGGAAAACCGCTCATCAAAGAAATCCGCCCGGTCAGATAGTTATACGGTCCCGGGACAGCTACACCGATACACATCGGCCGGATATCAGAGGCTTCCAGGATTTCTTCTGCAAGCTGGAAAACGCGCTGCATAGAGTGCCTTGCGCCTTCGAGCGGCGAGATCGCATAGTATTGCCTGTTATACAGCTTTCCGGCGATATCAAAAACAGCTGCACTGATGTAGTCGCGATTTATTCGAATAGCAAGACAGCGGTAGGGACTGCTGTTCAACTTAAGAACAGTGGGACGACGGCCTACTCCGTTTCCAATGCTGGCGCACTCAAGTACAAGGCCCCAATCCATCAATTCAGAAGTAAGCTTACCGACTGCAGCCTGAGTAAGTCCTGTCTCCTGTGCAAGGCGCACCCGTGTACATTCATTACCATCTGTGCTTTCACGGATGAGACGAATCAGAAGAGAAAGATTGCTCTCTTTTTGAGCACTTTGGTTTACACCGGAAATGGTCAAGACATTCAACTCCTAACCGCCGCAATTATAAACTGCTATTAGTAATTATAAAGTTTAGCATAGGGAAAAAAGAGTGTCAAGAATACAATTGGTCCGAGAGAGTAATTTACAAAAGAAAAACTGAAAATTAGTAATAATGGACAAATTTGCGCCTAAATATCTATGCAAATGAACGAAGTAAAAACAATTGACAGAAAAAGAAAGATAAGAGTATAATGATTACGTCAATACTAAACGCAGTTTAATAAATACCGCGCTATCATTGCAAGGATATTCAAATGAGGGGAGATAACTATGCAGCTGAATATGCTGAACACAATGGAAGGTTCATTCATGGAAGGGTTCTACCCAGCTGGCTGGGACCTTCGAAAGATACGGAACTGCCTTGGGAAATCCCCTGAAGAGGCGGCTGCCCGGGAAGGTTTCTGGAATGAAGGATTCGCTGCGGTTCGCTGTAAGGATCGAAACGAATTCTATGTCAAAATGGGATTCGAAATTGCCAGCGAGATCAAAAAAGCCCGCGATGAAGGATATAAACTTGCCATGATTCTGCCGGTCGGACCGATGGAGCAGTACGACTGGGTTGTCTATTTCCTCAAATATTGGAATGTAAAGTGTGATCATCTGTATTGCTTTAATATGGATGAATGGAGCGATGCGGAAGGTAATACGATTCCGGGCGATCAGCCGGGAGCATTTGAATATGCGATGAAGCATGGCTTCTATGACAAGCTTGGGGAACTGACCGTTCCGGAAAATCAGCGTTTTTTTGCAAGGAAGGACCTCCTTCCGACCTTTGCGGAAAAAATCAAGTCGATAAAAGACGAAGGCGGAAAACTCATTACAGTGTACGGGGTAGGACGGGATTTTCATATTGCTTTCTGGGAACCGCATTTTGCGGCAGATTATGCTTCTGAGGAGGAGTGGAAAAAGGCAGAATACGGAATCGCAGTCAAGCTGCATCCTCTCTCCATCGAACAGAATGCCATTCTGAGCTTTCAAAGTGATTTCACGAGTGTGCCCTGCCGCGCAAATACAATCGGCCCGGGGCTGTACCTGAAAAGCGACTGCTGCATCGGAGGAGTTGATGCTGCGTTTAACTATGGAGCAGCAACCGCAGTTGTTTCCCTGTGGGCAACGCTCCATCATGGGCCAAGCCCCTGGATTCCATCGTCCTATATGCCTACGCTGCCGGGAAAATTTTTCTTCCTGGATGAGTTGGCAAAGGAAGTTAAAGTAAGTGAGCATTAAGTAGATTGAGACAAAACAAAAATGAAACGGAGGAAAACAAAATGAAACAGATCAAGTCCACTCTAAGTTTGACCCTGGCACTCCTTATGCTCTGCATGTGTCTTGCAGGGTGCGGATCTACCGCCAGTGCACCGGCACAGCCAGAGGCCACGGCCACAGAGGCTCCGTCTGAGCCGGCGCCGGAGACAATCACGCTGAATGCGCTGTTTATGAAACAGGCAGGATACAGTGAGGAGGAGATTACAGCCATAACAGAGAAGTTTATGGCAGATCACCCCAACATCAAGATCAATCTTACATTTGTTGCCTATGAAGAGCTGGAGCCGAAAATTCTGACTTCAGCGCAAAGCGGAAGCTATGATGTCGTACTGGGCGACTGCATCTGGCCTGCAGCTTTTGCACAGGCAAATCTTGTTCTCGATGTTACGGATCGCGTTCAGGCTCTGGATCTGGATGACATTTTCCAGGGAGCTCTCGATGCGTGCATGTATGATGGACATTTCTATGGAATTCCCTGGCTCAACGATGTCCAGTATATGTTCTACAACGAAGCCATGCTGGAAGAAGCGGGCATTGCCGGACCGCCTGCAACGTGGGATGAGCTGCTGGAGGACGCAAAACTGATCAAGGAAAAGGGCATCTGCGAGTATCCGATCGTTGCCAGCTGGGCACAGGCTGAGTGCATTATTACGGCCTATACGATCCTCAGCGGAGCCTTCGGCGGAACGTTCGTTGATGAGGCAAACAATCCGACTCTCGATTGTGAAGGAAACCGTGCAGCCCTGCAGTTCATGGTAGACTGTGTTAACAACGGGCTTTATAACCCCAACTCAATTGAAATGATTGAAGACGACGTGCTGAACACGTTCTGCGCCGGCAGCGCCGCGTTTGCGATCAACTGGACTTATATGAACTCCTCGATGAATGATGAGAGTCAGTCCTCCATTGCCGGTCATGCAAAGATTGCTCCGATTCCCGGACAGGGCGATATTGTGAGCTCAACAGTAAACGGCGGTATGCCGCTGATGATTACAGCAGGGTGCGCACACCCCGACGAAGCATGGGAATACATGCTTGCGCTTTCATCCAAAGAGAATCAGGCAACATACTGCAAGAATGCTCTTCCGATCTGGAAGTCCCTTTACACAGAGCAGCAGGTAATCGATACCGCCGGTGCCGAACTGGTCGAGGCGTCCGGTATTCAGTTCGACTACATCGTGAATCGTCCACAGGTTCCCTATTACAGTGAGCTGTCAACTTACATGCAGTCTGAGATTCAGAAGGCACTGCTTGGCAATGAGTCTGTAGAGGATGCTCTTGGCAATATGCAGGCCAAAGCTGTTGAACTGAGCGCAAAATAATCAAATCCGCAAATGAGGCGGGGTAAAAACTGCCCCGCCTCACTGCAGTTTATGGACATTGCCAACGGGTGATCCCGTCTGTGATAAAGTCATGATGGAGCTGAAACGATGGAAAGATTAAAAGCAGAGGCGAGATATGCCAGGTTCATGATTTCGCCGGCGATGCTGGTTGTGTTCGGAATCGTTATTATTCCGATCATAGCTACTTTTGTTTACAGCCTGGTAGATTCAGATCTGATGTCAAGCACCCGAGGGCAGTTCAGGGGGTTGTATTTCTATATTACAGCCTTGAAGAGCAGAGAGTTCTGGGACAGTCTCGGCCGCACCATGTACTTCACGGTGACTTCTACTGCGATTGAAACGATATGCGGTCTGCTAATCGCTCTTCTGCTCAACGAAAAATTCCCCGGAGTCCGGATCTTACGGGCAGTTGTAATTATCCCGTGGGCACTGCCTACTGTTGTCAGCGGCAGTCTTTGGAAGCTGATGTTCAATGGGGAATACGGAGTCATCAACGAGATCCTGTCCCGACTTCATTTGATCAGCAGCGCACAGAGCTGGCTCGGCAATCCCAAAACAGCGCTAACGGCGATTGTCATTGCGGATTCCTGGAAAATGACCCCCTTAGCAGTTATCTTTTTTCTGGCAGCTCTGCAGGGGATCGATTATACGATGATTGAAGCGGCTATGATGGACGGAGCTTCCGCGTTTAACAGATTGTGCAGGATTATTCTTCCGGAACTGAAACCGACCATTCTGATCATTGTTGTCATGCGTACGGTAGAGAAATTCAAGGGCTTCGACCTGTTCTACCTGATGACAAGGGGCGGACCGTCAAATGCGACAAAAACACTGATGTACGATGCGTATCAGCAGGCCTTTCAGCATCTGAATTACTCAAAGGCTGCCACCTATTCCTATCTGATCGCCATGATTGTCGCGCTGCTGACCATCCTGTATCTTAAAGTGCTGAGAAGGCAGGAGGTCTGACCATGAAACCGAGAATATTCGGAATGAATCCAAGAGTGTTTCGCCACAAATTGCTGTGCATGATTCTTGGTCTGATTGTGTTCCTTGTTGTGATGGCTCCCATTGTCTGGATGTTTTTCACCAGTGTGATGACGGCCAAGGATCTGGTAGCGCACCCGCTGAATCTGATCCCGAGAAATGTAACCTTCTATCGCTATGATCAGATCTTTAACAGCGGAAATCTCACGGACGCGTCATATGTGTTCAGAAAAGCCCTTCTGAACAGCACGATTGTGGCGATCTGCGTTACGGTTCTGTCTCTCGTTATAGGGACCACCGCCGCCTATTCCTTTGCCCGTCTCAGATTTGCGGGACGCAACAAGCTGATTCTTGTGACGCTGTTTACGTATATGCTCCCGCCCGTTGCGCTGGTTATCCCGATGTATAAGCTTTTCAGTTCCTTCGGGATCCTGGACAGCAAATTCGGGCTGGTCGTGCTGTACCTGTCTTTTATTATTCCGTTTATCATCTGGACCATGCAGGGATTCTTCAGCTCCATCTCCAAATCATTCGAGGAAGCCGCAGAAATAGACGGGGCATCCAGAATGCAGACATTTCTGCTGATCTTTGCACCGATGGCAAGACCGGGAGCTATCGCAACAGGCATCCTGTCTTTCCTGATGGCTTGGGATGAGTTTTTCTATTCTCTTATTTTTACATCCAGCCTGAACGCAAAAACGATCACGGTTGCGATTGCCGAGTTCAACGGCAAATTTACAATCGACTACGGCATGATTTCGGCTGCAGGTATCATCTGCTCCCTGCTTCCCGTCATCATTACCCTGGCGTTCCAGAAATATATCGTGATCGGAATGACTTCCGGCGGCGTAAAAGAATAAGATCACAAAGACGACGGCCGGAAGAGACTGCGGGAAAGCAGAACAGAATAGAAGGAAAAAACATCAGCCGGCTCCGACAGGGAGCCGGCTGATGCGCCGTTTATGAAGAATGAGGTGCCGCCGAAACCGCGACGGCGGGAAGCCGGGGCGCTCAGCGCGCTCAGATCTTCCCTGCTTCGGCCAGCAGGCTGTCCCGGCGGTCGGTGAGCATCAGGCGTCGGCTGCAGCGGTCGTATTCCTCGCTGCCGTATTTCCCGATG
>CADBQK010000361.1 GCA_902796775.1 uncultured Lachnospiraceae bacterium | reverse complement strand
TAAGACAGCCAGATGAAGCTGTCTGCACATGATAATCAGAATAGAAAGAAGAAGAAGGAAAGGACGAAACCCTTATGTCGATTAGCTATAACCACACACAGGTGGAAGAGAAGTGGAGAAAAAACTGGGAAGAGCATCCGGTTAATGTCGATGACGGCAAGAAGCCCAAGTATTACTGCCTGGATATGTTTCCGTATCCGTCCGGCAACGGTCTTCATGTCGGTCATTGGCGCGGCTATGTGATCTCCGATGCCTGGAGCCGCTACAAGATGCTTCACGGTTATCATGTGATCCATCCGATGGGCTGGGATGCTTTTGGACTTCCGGCTGAGAACTATGCAATCAAGATGGGTGTGCATCCGGCGAAGTCCACTGCAGAGAATATCGCAAACATCAAGAGGCAGATCAAGCAGATTGCTGCTGTCTATGACTGGGATATGGAAGTTAACACCACTGATCCGGATTTCTACAAGTGGACTCAGTGGATCTTTGTTAAGATGTTCAAGGCAGGCCTTGCCTATGAGAAGGAGATGCCGATCAACTGGTGTCCTTCCTGCAAGACCGGTCTTGCCAATGAGGAAGTTGTGAACGGCCGCTGCGAGCGCTGCGGCGCCGAGGTGACAAAGAAAGATCTCAAGCAGTGGATGCTCAGGATCACCAAATATGCAGATCGTCTGCTTGCAGATCTGGACAAGCTGGAGTGGCCGGAGAAGGTTAAGAAGATGCAGACAGACTGGATCGGCAAGTCTTACGGCGCAGAGATCGATTTTGCAGTGGATGGAAGCGATGAGAAGATCCGCGTTTATACCACTCGTCCGGATACTCTTTACGGCGCGACTTTTATGGTACTTGCTCCGGAGCATGCGCTGGCAGCTTCACTTGCGACAGATGAGACCCGGGAAGCAGTCGACAAATACATCTATGATTCTTCCATGAAGTCCAATGTGGATCGTCTGCAGGACAAGGAGAAGACTGGCGTATTCACCGGAAGCTATGCAATCAATCCTCTGAACAATGAGAAGATCCCGATCTGGCTTTCTGATTACGTACTGGCAGATTATGGTACCGGCGCGATCATGTGCGTACCCGCTCATGATGACCGTGACTTTGAGTTTGCAAAGAAGTTTGGTATCCCGATCGTTCAGGTCATTGCAAAGGATGGCAAGGAGATCCCGGATATGCAGGAGGCTTACACGGAGGCTTCCGGCACAATGATCAATTCCGGCGAGTGGAACGGTATGGAATCTGCTGTCCTTAAGCAGGAAGCGCCTCTAATGATCGAAAAGAGAGGTCTTGGTAAGAAGACGGTCAACTACAAGCTCAGGGACTGGGTCTTCTCCCGTCAGAGATACTGGGGCGAGCCGATCCCGATCGTACATTGCGAAAAGTGCGGGGCAGTGGCAGTGCCTGAGGAAGAGCTTCCTCTGCTTCTGCCGGATGTGGAGTCCTACCAGCCGACAGGTACCGGTGAGTCCCCGCTGGCAGCAATCGATTCCTGGATGAATACGACTTGTCCGCAGTGCGGCGGGCCTGCCAGGAGGGAAGCAAACACCATGCCTCAGTGGGCAGGTTCTTCCTGGTATTTCCTTCGCTATGTGGATAATAAAAATAAGGAAGAGCTGGTCTCCAGGGAGAAGGCAGATAAGTATCTGCCGGTCGATATGTATATCGGCGGTGTTGAGCATGCAGTCCTTCACCTGCTGTATTCCCGCTTCTATACAAAGTTCCTGTATGATATCGGCGCAGTTGATTTTGAGGAGCCTTTCATCAAGCTGTTCAACCAGGGCATGATCACCGGTAAAAACGGGATCAAGATGAGCAAGTCCAAGGGCAATGTGGTCTCTCCGGATGATCTCGTACGCGATTACGGCTGTGATTCCCTGCGTATGTATGAGCTCTTTGTAGGTCCGCCTGAGCTGGATTCCGAGTGGGATGACCGCGGGATCGATGGCGTTTACCGCTTCCTGAACCGTTTCTGGAATATGGTCCAGGACAACATGGAGAAAGATGTGAAGGCAACGCCGGAGCTCATCAAGCTGCGCAACCGCCTGGTTTATGACATTACGAACAGGATTGAGGCATTCTCACTCAATACGGTCATTTCCGGGTTTATGGAGTACAACAATAAACTGATGGATCTTGGCCGGAAGGGCGGCGTTGACAAGGAAACACTGGAGACAGCTGTTATCCTGCTTTCCCCGTTTGCACCGCATGTGGCTGAGGAGCTGTGGAGCCAGCTTGGCCATAATACTTCTGTCTACGATAACAGCTGGCCGGTATATGATCCGGAAGCTATGAAGGATACTGAAGTAGAGATTGCTGTCCAGCTTAACGGCAAGACGAAGGGCGTTATGATGGTCGGGGAATCCGAGGCTAAGGAAGATGTCATCGCCAGAGCGAAAGAGGTGCTTGGCGACAGGCTGACCGGCAATGTGATCAAAGAGATCTATGTGCCGAAGAAGATCGTCAATATTGTTGCGAGATAAGCACAAAAAACAAAGACAGAAAAACACAAATGTGCAAAGTCATAAAGTCACAGATTCACATAGTCACTGATTAAACATGACTGGATACAAAGGGCTGCAAGGAGATCAGGTGTGGAAAAGGACGACGATACCCGGTTTGGTGCGATGCTGCGGGAGTTCAGACACCGCAGAAATATGAGCCAGACTATGCTGGCGGCGAAGGTTGGTGTCAGTTTAAATACAATCTATTGCTGGGAAAACAAAAGAAGCCGGCCGGGTATTGGTGCCCTTGTCAGACTGGCAGATTATCTGGATATGCCTCTGCCGCAGATCATGGATCTTCTGGAAGAGGACCGGACAGATGATCGTAGTGATGATAACAATTGCACGGTAAACACAGATGATACTGCAGAAGATATGAAGAACACGGGAGGAAGAAAAATGAGAAAGCCGGTACTGATCATTATGGCTGCCGGAATGGGCAGCCGGTATGGTGGTCTGAAGCAGGCCGATCCGGTGGATGAACATGGCCATGTCATCATGGATTTCTCCGTTTTTGATGCGGTGCGGGCCGGTTTTGAAGAGGTCATTTTCGTTATAAAACGGGAAAATGAGGAAATGTTCCGGCAGCAGATCGGGGATCGTATTGGGAAATATGTTGATGTCAGGTATGTGTTCCAGGAGATGGAGAATGTCCCGGACTGGTTTGCAGTGCCTGAAGGCAGGGTTAAACCCTGGGGGACGGCCCATGCCGTACTCAGCTGTAAGGACGTGGTAGATGGTCCCTTTGCTGTGATCAATGCGGATGATTATTATGGTACACATGCTTTCTCACTGATCTATGACTATCTTTCCGGTCATGAAGATGATGATCTGTACCGCTATATGATGGTAGGATTCAGACTTGGTAATACTTTGACAGAGAGCGGGCATGTATCCCGCGGGGTCTGTGAGGTGGATCAGAAGGGAAATCTTATTTCCATTTGCGAGCGCGTACATATCGAGAAGCGCGGCGAGGGAGCTGCCTTCAGCGAGGATGGAGGAGAGACTTTTACCAGTATCTCTCCGGATGAGACGGTTTCCATGAATCTCTGGGGCTTTACGGCAAGCTTTATGAAAGAGCTTGCTGACGGTTTTGAAGTATTTCTGCGCGAGCAGGTACCGGCAAACCCGATGAAAGCTGAGTATTTCCTCCCCTCTGTCGTCGGGAAACTGATTGAAGAAGGGAAAGCAGGTGTTAAGGTACTCCGTTCACTCGACAAATGGTACGGGATGACCTATCAGGAGGATAAAGCAGCCGTCCAGGCAGCGCTTGCCGGACTGAAAAAAGAAGGAGTCTATCCTGAAATCCTGTGGGGATAAAGACAGCATTATACGCAGTTGTCAGACTTCCATTTCACTGCTTTTATTATGCAGCTCCTGCATATGTCCGGGCAGACATGGATTTACAGATTTCTATTGTATTACTTGAAAAGATAGTATTATAAAAGTGAGAGGAGAAAGCGATGTCGATCCGTAAGACAAAAATCGTTTGTACCCTGGGTCCGGCGACGGACACTGAGGAGATGATTCGTGAGCTGATGCTTGCCGGCATGGATGTTGCCAGGATGAATTTTTCTCATGGTACGCATGAGTCCCACAAAAAAACACTGGATATCGTAAAGAAAGTGCGCGAAGAGCTGGGACTTCCTGTGGCAGCCCTCCTGGATACGAAAGGACCTGAGATCCGTGTCGGAGATTTTGCAGGAGGTAAGGTTACCCTGGAGAAGGGACAGGTTTTCACACTGACACCTCGTGAAATCGAGGGCAGCAACGAGATCGCCAGTATTACGTACAAAAAGCTGGCATCAGATGTCAGCATCGGGAGCACGATCCTGATTGATGATGGACTGATCGAGATGCAGGTGACTGCCATCTCCGGCAGTAATATCCAGTGCCGCGTCCTCAATGGAGGGGAAGTCTCCAATCATAAGGGGATCAATGTGCCCGGCTGTGCACTGAGCATGCCTTTTATCAGTGAGAAGGACGAGAGTGACCTGATTTTCGCAGCTCAGAATGGTTATGATTTTGTGGCTGCTTCCTTTACCAGGACGGCGCAGGATATCCTCAACATGCGGAATATTCTTGCAAAGAACGGCGGCGACAAGATCCGGATCATTGCCAAGATCGAGAATCAGCAGGGTGTCGACAATATCGATGAGATCATTCGCGTTTCCGACGGCATTATGGTCGCCAGAGGTGACATGGGCGTCGAAATTCCTTATTATAAGGTTCCGCCGCTCCAGAAGATGCTCATCAAGAAATGTTATGAAGCCGGTAAGATTGCAATCACGGCAACCCAGATGCTTGAGTCCATGATCAAGAATCCCAGACCGACAAGAGCAGAAGTGACGGATGTTGCCAATGCTATTTATGACAGCACCAGTGCCATCATGCTTTCCGGTGAGACAGCGGCTGGCAGCTATCCGGTACAGGCAGTCAAGACCATGGCGCAGATTGCTCTTTCTACAGAGTCTGTAATTGATTACAGGGAAATGTTCCGGTCAAGCCCGTCGCCGAAAGAGCCGGATCATACAACGGCCATTTCACATGCTTCCTGCATGACAGCAATGGACCTGAACGCTTCCGCGATCGTAACGGTAACCAAATCCGGATTTACCGCCAGGATGATCTCCCGTTACAGACCGGACATGCCGATCCTTGCTTTTGCAACGGATGAGGCAAACTGGAGAAAGCTCAACCTGTCCTGGGGCGTAGTACCCCTGATGATTCCTGAAGAGGATTCCACCGACCAGCTTTTTGACATCGCAGTCGACGGCGCCAAAGATGCAGGCCTTTTAAATGATGGGGAAGTAGTAGTCATCACAGCCGGCGTCCCGCTGGGCGTCTCCGGCACAACCAATCTGATCAAAGTCCATACGGTCGGGCATGTCCTGGCCAGCGGGAAGGGGATTGGTGAAGGCATAGCCAAAGGCAACCTGTGTGTCTGTGCATCTGAAGATTATCTGCCCCGCAATTACAAAGATGGAAATATTATAGTCATTCCTTATACAACAAACGCGATTATGGATTATCTGCGTACAGCCTCCGCAATCATTACGGAAGAAGAGGGAGATCTCTCCCATGCCGCCGTAGTCGGGCGTGCACTGCAGATACCTGTAATTGTCGGAGCAAAAGGAGCTACCCAGATGCTAAAAAGCGGCACCTACGCATCTGTAGACGCCGACAGAGGCCTGATCCAGGCAATCTAAATAGGTCTGATCCAGGCAATCTAAACAGGAAAAGAGAGACAGGGGACAGTTCTCTGTCTCTCTTTCATTAAAAAAAGAGACAGAGAGCCGTCCAAGGTCTCCCTGTCTCTATCTCATTATCCTTCCAGGCTTTCCCACAGCTCCATCAGTTCGAGCTGTTCTTCTTCGAGCTTTTCTTTCTCCTCGCTTAGTGCGAGGAGTTTTTCATGATCGGTATAGATTTCTTCCTGTGCCAGCAATTCATCGATCTCCGTTTGCCTTGCGTCTATCTCATCGATTCTTGCGATAGTCTTTTTCAGGGTATTCTCACGTTTGCGTTCCCTGGCGATCTCTTCCTTGCGCTGGAGATATTGCTGTTTTCCTTCGCTGGAGGAGATTGCTCCTGCCGGCGCTGATGAAGAGGATGACCACTGCTCCGGAAAAACTGCTGCACTTTTCCTGTTATCCAAGCTGCCGGCATTTACTGCTGCCTGGCTGACTGTGCTGTTAGCTGCAGGTGATGACATGGACTGCGCAGCGGCCTGGATCTGCTTACGCTCCAGATAGTCGTCATAATTCCCGAGATAAGAGGTGAGCTTTCCGTCTGCCAGCTCGAGGATACGGGTTGCTGTCTGGTTGATAAAGTACCGGTCGTGGGAAACATAGAGCAGGGTGCCGTTGTAGGCACTGATTGCCTGTTCGAGGATTTCCCTCGAAATGATGTCCAGATGGTTGGTAGGCTCATCCAGGATCAGAAAATTGGCACCGGAGAGCATAAGCATTGCCAGAGACACGCGGGCTCTCTCCCCGCCGCTCAATGAGCCGATTTCTTTAAATACATCCTCTCCTGTAAAAAGAAAGGATGCGAGGACATTGCGGATCCGGGTGTGCGTCATAGCCGGCCAGCGGTCAGAGATAGCCTGAAAGATTGTCTTGTCCATCTCCAGCACCTGCTGTTCCTGGTCATAATAGCCTATATGAACATTGGTCCCGGTTTTGACCATGCCCCAGTCCGGCGGTACGATACCGTTGATGATCTTGAGGATAGTGGTCTTCCCGGTACCATTTGCTCCAATGATGGCGACTCGCTCCCCCTTCTTGATCTCAAAATCCAGATCCTTAAATAAGGGCTCTGCGGTATAGCTCTTGGCAAGTTCCTGCACGAAAAGAACGTCATTGCCGCTCTCCATATTTGCTACAAGCTTTAAGCCCATATTGTCTTTAATATGGACAGGAGAGGGGATACGCTGTATCTTTGCGAGCTGTTTTTCACGGCTTTCCGCACGCTTGATGGATTTTTCCCGGTTAAAGGATTTAAGCTTTCGGATCACCTCTTCCTGGCGGCGGATCTCGCGCTGCTGGTTTTCATATGCCTTCTCCTGGGAAGCCTGCATAACTGCCTTCTCCCTTGCATAATCCGCATATCCGCCTTTGTAGACAGTCAGGCGATGGTTTTCGATCTCCAGTATACGGCTGGCTACTTTATCAATAAAATAGCGATCGTGAGCAACAATGATCACAGCGCCGCTGTATCCGGACAGGTAATTCTCCAGCCAGGCAACGGACTCCATATCCAGGTGGTTGGTCGGCTCGTCGAGCATCAGAAGATCCGGTTTGGCCAGAAGAAGGCGGCCGAGACAGACGCGTGTACGCTGGCCTCCCGACAAGGTGGAGACTTTCTTCCCAAATTCTTCCTGCGAAAAACCAAGGCCTTTCAGGACACCGGTCACCTCGCTCTGCAGTGCATAGCCGTTTTCCTGTTCAAAGCGCAGGTTCAGTCTGTCATAGGAGGAGAGAAGCGATTCCAGCTCCTTTCCGGAAGCATCTTTCATCCTCTGTTCCATACGGCGAAGTTCCGTGTAGATGTCAAGCAGATCCTGACGCACGGACATAACCGAATCGTAGATCGTTTCATCGGAAGTAATATCCTGGTACTGTGCCAGGTATCCAACAGACTTATCTTTCCCCAGTGTAAACGTACCGGCCTCCGGAGAGATTTCACCGGCCAGAATACGAAGCAGAGTCGTCTTACCGGCACCGTTGATACCGATTATTGCTGCCTTCTCATGATCTTCCAGCGAAAAAGAAATCTGATCCAGGATCTCCTGTTCGCCGATGACATAAGTGATTTGATGGCAGGATAAGATCATGATAAACCTCCGGGAAAAATAGAAATAATAACAATTACGATCATAGTTTCCAGTACTGCAGACACTTCCACCATTATATAAAAGGAAGTCAAGGATATCAAGGATAAAAACATTTTTGTCTTCCTTAGCATTGTGCTTCTTGCCTAGAGCAGAGGACAGCCTGCTGTCTCGGCTTGTGAAATCTTGTGAATTGACTAAAAAATTCAAAATGTTATAATGGTATCTAAAATGACTTATCCCAATAGAAGGTGCTCGCGTATGAGCTGCCTGGATAAGACGCAAGACAGGAGTGTAAGATTATGTCAGAAAGAGTGATCTCTCCCGCAGTGATCAAACGCCTTCCCAGGTATTACAGGTATCTAGGTGATCTGCTTGAAAATGATGTTGTCCGCATCTCTTCAAAAGAACTTAGTATACGCATGAAAGTTACTGCCTCACAGATCCGGCAGGATCTCAATAATTTCGGAGGCTTCGGACAACAAGGCTACGGATATAATGTAAAGTATCTTCATCAGGAGATCGGTAAGATTCTCGGTCTGGATGAGCAGCAGACGATGGTGATCATCGGAGCTGGCAATCTCGGACAGGCTCTGGCGAATTATGATTTCAGTCTGGTAGGATTTACCGTGATCGGGATTTTCGATGTGAACCCGAGATTGGAGGGACTGGCCGTCAGGGGCATTGAGATCCGCATGATTGATGAGCTGGAAGAGTTTATCAGGAATAATAAAGTGGATGTCGTTACTCTGACTGTTCCCAAGAGAAATGCCAGAGTCATCGCCGGAAAACTTGAGGAATGGGGGATACGTGCTATCTGGAATTTTACTCCGACTGATCTGAAAGTTTCAGACAATGTCTGTGTGAAAAATGTTCATCTTAATGAAAGCCTTATGACACTGTCTTACAACCTTCGCCACAGAGGTTCTGAGAAATACAGCTACAATTCGTATATGAATGATTGAGTAAGTAAATGATTATAAAGGGCTGCCACCGGGGATCCGGCAGGCAGCCCTTGTGGTGTTTAATTTTGTTTTTATTACCCTGAGAAAGGAGCGGATTATGGAATATCTGGTCACAGGTGAAATGGCGAGGCTGATCGATCGTTTTACAATTGATCAAACGGGGGTTCCTTCTCTTATTCTGATGGAGAGAGCTTCCCTGGCAGTTGCTGTGCAGGTGGAAAAATTAGCTGTCTCTTTAGAGCATGCAGGCGAGCAGCGTATCCTGTCTGTCTGCGGAAGCGGTAATAATGGCGGGGATGGTATGGCTGCTGCAAGGATCCTCTGGTGCCGCGGATATGATGTTTCCATTCTTCTGGTCGGGAATCCATTGAAGCTCTCAGAGGATGCGGGTGTACAGCTCAGGATTGCCAGAAATATGGGCGTGCCTGTGATAGAGGCAGACCAGCTGAAAGGTTTTGAGGATAGTAAGCTGGATGAGGATATCTGTGAAGAGTTTCTATCGTCTTATGATATTCTGCTGGATGCCATTTTCGGTACCGGACTGTCCAGGGAGGTGGGAGGTTCCTATCTGACTTGGATCCGTGCCATTAACCGGCGCGGTGAGGCAGGCGCATCGATTTGTGCTGTAGATATCGCATCCGGCGTCGATTCGGATGAAGGACGTATTCTGGGAGAGGCAGTCCGTGCAGATGTGACGGTCACCTTCGGATACCGCAAGTCCGGTATGATCCTGTTCCCGGGAGCTGTGTATTCCGGAAAAGTGGTCTGTGAGGAGATTGGTTTTGATCCCAGGGCAATGGATCAGTTTGAGCAGAAAACCATCTGTTACGATTCGGAGGACCTGGCCCTGATGCCTGCCAGGCAGCCTGATTCAAATAAAGGCACCTATGGAAAAGTGCTTGTCATAGCCGGCAGCCGCAACATGGCCGGTGCAGCCGCGTTCAGCGCAAAGGCTGCCTATTATGCCGGTGCGGGTCTTGTCACGGTGCTGACTCCGGAATGCAACCGGGTAATCATACAGACGCTGGTACCGGAGGCTGTTTTAAAAACCTATCCGGAGGAAGGCGCGGATACAGATCAGCTGCTTGAGCTTGTCCGGTCACATACAGTTACGATCCTTGGCCCCGGTCTTGGTACAGAGACAGCGTCTGTCCACATCGTGCAGGAAGTCCTCGGCTGTCTGTCCGGCCAGCCGCTTATTCTGGATGCAGATGCGCTGAATATCCTGTCGGAGCACAGGGACTGGCTCAAAAAAGCCGGGACAGCATCCAGAGGAAGGATTATTATCACGCCGCATATCAAAGAGCTGTCCAGACTGACTGGAGATAATATCCAAACCTTAAAAACAAATATGAATCATATTTGTGGAGATTTTAGCCGTTCATATGGTGTAATATGTATTGCAAAAGATGCAAGAACACGGGTTTATACAGACTGTGGGCCGGAATGTGAACCTGTCTCAGCAGCTGGATCTTTATCTGAACCCATATACATAAATGTCTCAGGTAATCATGGTATGTCCACAGGCGGAGCAGGAGATGTACTGACAGGAGTGATCGGGGGACTCTGTGCCCAGGGGCTGGATCCCGCGCAGGCATCCAGGCTCGGTGTGTATATTCATGGTCTGGCAGGGGACAGGGCACTTGAAAAACATGGTGCCTATGCAGTCACTGCAACAGCTATCCTGGATGGACTTAGCGGGATTTTTGCAGGGAAGCAATAAGGAATAGCAGTATCCTGGAGGAGATTCTGAATGAAGAATGCTTATCGGGCGAGTGCGTGTATATCTCTTGACGCACTAGCATACAACATCGGACAGGTCAGGAGCATGATCAGCCCCGGCACTAAACTGATGTGTATAGTAAAAGCAGATGCCTACGGGCACGGAGCCTGTGCACTTGCCGGGAGGCTTCTCGAGATGGGTGCAGACAGTTTCGCTGTGGGGACAGTTGAAGAGGGGATCGAGCTTCGCCGCTGCGGGGTCAAAGCCCCGATCCTGATCCTCGGGTACTCGTCCAAAGAGCAGCTTGAAGATATTATCCGTAATGATCTTACTTCCTCCGTATTTACTTATGCGATGGCAAAGGATCTGGACTGTGCGGCAAATGAGCTGGGTATGACAGCCAGTATCGAGATCAGTATCGATACCGGTATGAATATGATCGGTTTTTTACCCGACGAGGACTCTGTTAAGCGCATCACCATGATTGCCTCTCTTCTGAAAAATCTGAAGATTCAGGGGATCTTTACCTACTTTTCCACAGCAGACAGTGAAGTAGGGGATATGCCCATGCAGCAGGCACAGCGCTTTACATGGATGCTTAAGCGTCTCGAAGAAAGCGGGGTAAGCATACCCTGCAGACACTGTGCAAACAGTGCTGCTATCATGAAGTATCCCGAACTGAATATGGATATGGTCAGCGCAGGAATTATTCTGTACGGACTCTATCCTTCTGATGCAATAGATCCGGCGCCCCTCTCGCTAAAACCTGTTTTGACACTCAAAAGCCACGTAGTATATATCAAGACTGTGCCGAAAGGGGCCAAAATCGGATACGGCGCTGCTTTTACCTGTCAGCGTGAGACACGGGTCGCGACCATTCCTGTCGGCTATGCAGACGGCTATCCGAGAGCCATGTCCAACTGCGGCCATGTGCTGATCGGCGGGACCCGTTACCCGATCATCGGCAGGATATGTATGGACCAGCTGATGGTCGATATTACGGATGCTGAAGATGAGATCCGTCAGTGCGACGAGGTGATCCTGTTTGGGAAACAGGGATCCGAAGAAATCACAGTAGAGGAGATTGCCGAAGCTAGCGCATCATGCAACTACGAATTTGTCTGCGGGATCAGCAGGCGCGTACCAAGAGTATATTATCAGCACGGGAAGGCTGTACAAGTAGTCAACCACCTGATATGATACAAGCAGTATTAACAGCTGTGCAGCGGAGCAATCCGCAGCATTAAAATCGATATGACACAAGCGTCCCAAAGTTAAAAGCTGTTTAAATTACAGTCATTATTCGGGAACTTAGTTATACTTATGAGGAATCAGCATGGATGGGGATAACCTGTTGCAAAGACTACTGCTGTTTATGATCCTGCTCCTGGCAAGTGCCGCCTTTTCCGGCACATTGACCGCACTGTCTGCCTTATCGGAGGCTGCTTTGACAAAGGAATCGGAAGAAGGAAATAAACGCTCTGCCAGGATACTGGGCGTGATCCAAAAGCCTTCTGCATTCCGCAGTGCAGCCGATCTGGTCATCTGTGTGTCCTGTGCCCTGAGCGGTATTATCACTGTGTCGCCACTGGCCAGGGGGCTGGGTCTTTGGCTCATTTCTCTGGGCCTTCCGGGCGGCATCTCCCATTTACTGGGAGCTCTGGCAGCGCTGCTCGTTATCATCTCTCTTTTTACCGTTCTGGGGATACATTTTCCTAAACGAATCGCAAGTAAGTATTCGCGCGGCTGGATGCGTATTATGTTCCGGCCTGCATATGCATTATCTTTGCTGCTGCGGCCGCTGGTGTCAATCTGCAGCGTCACACTTTCCGTTTTGGTCAGGCTTGTCGGCATTGATCCCAGAAGTATTCAGGAAAATGTCACGGAAGAAGAGATCATCATGATGGTCAGCGAGGGTCATGAGCAGGGAGTGATCGAAGAGAGCGAAGCTGAGATGATCAGCAACATTTTCGAGTTTGATGATAAAGAAGTATCGGACATCATGACACACCGCCGCGGTATCGTCTCGATTGACGCCGATATGGATCTGGGTGAGGCTGCCCAGCTCATGGCAAGCCAGCCGTATTCACGGTACCCTGTCTATGAGGATGATGAGGACAATATCGTCGGTATCCTTCATCTGAAGGATGTAATGCGGGAACTGGCTGCCCAGGAGGAGCAGGATGAGAAAAGCAGCATCCGGGAGCTGATGCGCAGTCCGTTCTTTGTACCGGAAACAAGACCGATCAACAGTCTTTTCCAGGAAATGCAGGAAAAGAAGATCCACATGGCTATTGTTGTGGATGAATACGGCCAGACAGCCGGCCTTGTAGCGATGGAAGACATCCTGGAGGAGATCGTCGGCAATATTATGGATGAATATGACCAGGATGAGCAGTTTATACAGAACGTAGGCGGCGGCTGGTATATCAAGGGCCTGACTCCGCTTGAGATGGTTGAAGAGGAGCTGGGCATCGAGTTCGGGGAAGATTTTGAAACCCTGAACGGATATCTTATTTCCAGACTGGATCATATACCGAAACCTTCCGAATATCTCAAGATTGAAGCCATGGGATACTGCTTCCGCATCATCAGCGTCAGTGATCATGCCATCAGCCTTGTGCGTGTTACCCGGCTGTCTTCACGCAAATCAGCTGACTGACAATTCATCTAAAAGACAATTTCATCGATATTTCATGATTCAGACCCGCTGTCACAAGGCAGCGGGTTTTTCTGCATTTGCCTGCTGTTTCAGTGAGAAAGCATCCCCGGCAGTTCTGTGATCCTTATAGTTTTTGGCTGATATGACCCGTGCATTTTTGCACAAGAATTGACTTTTCATATGGCAAATGCTATCATGGATAGAACGTATTTATTGTAAAAATATGAATTACAGAAGATAGGAGAGTCAAGCATGTCCGGACATTCGAAATTTGCGAATATTAAACATAAGAAGGAAAAGAACGACGCTGCAAAAGGCAAGATCTTCACCATTATCGGAAGAGAAATTGCCGTGGCTGTAAAAGAAGGCGGTGCTGATCCCAACAACAACAGCCGTCTGCGTGATGTGATCGCGAAAGCCAAGTCCAACAATATGCCAAATGAGACGATCGAGCGCGGCATTAAAAAGGCTGCCGGCAACCTGGATTCGGTTAATTATGAGAATAATACCTACGAAGGGTACGGACCCGGCGGTGTCGCCATCATCGTAGATACGCTGACGGACAATAAAAACCGTACTGCTGCCAATGTGCGCAGTGCTTTCTCAAAGGGCGGCGGCTCCATCGGGACGGCAGGCTGCGTTTCCTTTATGTTCGATCAGAAGGGGCAGATCATCATTGATAAGGAAGAGTGCGAGATGGATGCAGATGAGCTGATGATGATCGCACTGGATGCCGGAGCGGAGGACTTTTCCGAGGAAGAAGATTCCTTTGAGATCACGACAGATCCGAATGAGCTCTCTGATGTCAGGCAGAATATGGAAGATCAGGGAATTCCCATGGCCTCAGCAGAGGTGACGATGATCCCGCAGAACTATGTCGAAGTGACCGATGAGGAGATCGTGAAAAACCTGCAGCGCATCCTGGATCTTCTGGATGAAGATGATGATGTGCAGAATGTCTACCACAACTGGGACGAGTAGCCTATGCAGCCGCTGCATTTATTCGGATTTACAGGCATGGGGAATATGGCGGGAGCGATGCTGGACGGGTGCCTGGACACCTTTGTCCCTGAGCAGATCGCCTTTACGCGCAGAGATGATATCCGGGGCAGGGAGCTGGCTGATCATACCGGTGTAACCTATTACCGCACCGTCAGGGAATGTGCGCAGAATGCAAAAGTCATCATTCTGGCTGTCAAGCCTTACACGTATCCCGAAGTGCTGCCCCAGATTGCTCCTGTATTGAAAGAGGAGCATATCGTTGTGTCGCTTGCCCCTGGTATTACGATCGCTTCCCTGAAAGAATCACTTGGAGAGAATGTACGGATCGTACGTGCTATGCCCAATACACCGGCTGCTGTCGGTGAGGGGATGACAGGACTGACCTTTTCAAAAGACGATTTCACAGAAGATGAGAGAGAGCTTCTGGAGCGCTTTTTCAGCTCCTTCGGGCTGATGCAGGAGGTGCCGGAGTCTCTGATGGATGCTGTGACGGCCGCCAGCGGCTCTTCCCCTGCTTTTGTGTATATGTTTATAGAAGCACTTGCCGATGGCGTATGCGCCGCCGGGATGCCCCGCGCCCAGGCCTATACCTTTGTTTCACAGGCTGTCCTGGGAGCAGCAAAGATGGTACTGGAGACCGGGCAGCATCCGGGAGCGCTTAAGGACGCTGTCTGTTCACCCGGCGGGACGACAATTGCCGGCGTGGCTGCTCTTGAAAAAGCAGGTTTCCGCAGCAGTCTCATTGAAGCTGCTCTGTGTGTATTTAATAAAAGCCACGGAAAGTAATGGAGTAAGACCATGTATCATCGAGTATTGTTTTTGGTGAACCCTATGGCTGGACGCCAAAGGATCAAGACTGAGCTGATCTACGTTGTGGACGCCCTGACAAAGGCCGGATATGCACCTCTTGTGCTGACCATGCAGGGGAGAGAGAAGACCCGTAAGGTACTCCAGGAAATGGACAGCCAGTTTGACCTGGTCATGTGCTGCGGAGGTGACGGCACATTCAATGAGATCATGGCAGCCGTTATGGACTGGAAGGTGAAGCCTGAGCTCGGCTATATCCCTGCCGGCTCTACAAATGACTTTGCCACCGGGATCCACCTGTCTCCGGATATCCGCACAGCCACCGATGATATCATCAAAGGTACTCCGCATTCGTTTGATGCCGGGAAGTTCAACGATACCTATTTTACTTATGTAGCTTCATTCGGAGCATTTACGGAAACTTCCTATTCTACACCTCAGAATATCAAAAACACGCTGGGCCATTTTGCCTATATTCTGGAAGGGATCCGCGAGCTGCCTTCCATATCGGTATTGGATTATCATATCCATATCGAGACGAAGGAGAAGGTCATTGATGACTCCTTTGCTTTCGGGGCGATCAGCAATGCTAAAAGTGTCGGCGGTGTTTTTAAGATGAGCGATGACTTTGTGGATCTGAATGACGGTCTCTTTGAAGTGATGCTGATCCGGCGGCCTAAAAACCCGGTTGATGTCAGCCTGCTCATCGGAGCCTTAAATACTATGCACTATGACAATCCCATGTT